>JAUWCU010000166.1 GCA_030609135.1 Candidatus Stahliibacteriota bacterium
AACCCATTCAGAGGGCGAATCAAAGGCTTCATCCACCGCATCCATTGCTGTCCAGGTTTTACCGCCGTCCAAACTGTATTCTGTAGATAGAATATCGGATTCTCCAGTGTTGGTGTCGTCCACAAAAGCAGACAGATTGACCGTATCTCCTATCTGCACGGGGTTCAAATCTGTAGCTGCATCAGTGGTAATCGGGCCTTTTATATCGATAATTTTGAAATTGACAGCACTGATAGCATTTGAGGAAACGGTAGTTGTTTTTGTTTCTGCATCAGCTGAATAACCATCAGGGAGTATAATCTGAACTGTATAACCTGCGGCTGGAATATCGGCAAAAAGATAACCGCCGGTTTCATCTGTTACGGTATTTGACAGAAAAGTTCCATCTGAATCAAAGAGATCAATAAATACCCCACCGACTCCTCCCCATGGATTGGTCACGTGCCCGGATATAACACCGTAATCACCCAGGGCAACTTGACCAACGATAATTGCCCTGGTAGCTGCGTTGTCAAGCTGGTTTTCCTCTATGTATTCAGGGTTGATTTCCACCTCAACAATGTAAATTCCTTCGGCCTGATTTTTCCAGGATACAAAAACATGAGATGAGCCAAAGTCTGGTTCTCCAACGGAAATATTTCTAATTGTGGTTTCTCCTATTTTCATTTTTGGAAAATCTGGATAAGTCACATAAAAGTTAACAGGCACATTTTCTGCTGTTATTGCTGTGCTTGATGACCAGTAATGGATTTCGGTTATGATGCTGATCTCGTCACCAAAAGCAGGATTATTTTTCGAGAAATATATGTCTTCAGAATGTACATAAAGGTTGCTTTCCAGAATAGGTTCATAAACCGGGGGTTGAGTCCATTCCCAAGTCCAGCCGCCACCGCTACTGTCGTAATTCCAGGTACCGCTGCCGGAACTTGTCGGTGGTGAAGGTGGTGTCGGGGGAGACTGTGCTATAACCTCAAAAAACAGGTTTCGAGTGCCTGTAAATGTTTTGTCTGTAACTGTCATTATTATCTGGTATGTCCCCGCATCCTCCGGTGCTTGCAATAACTTTGAAAAATTTCCGTTGATGTCAGTATAAATTTCGGGATAAATCCATTCACGGCCGCCATCCCCTTTTATTGTGATTTGTACAGTTCCACCTTTAACGTCATAATCTGTGTTTCTATCTCCGTTTATGTAAATTTCATAAGCTGCATGTCCGGTTACTTTAAAAAGTGAATTTGCAACCACAGTTGAGGGCAGACCACCGGTAACCAGAATGTTCCCTGTAATATCCGGCTCAGAACCAACTTGTAATATTTGACTTGCTTCGTTGTCGGATTCGTCAAGCTCTAAAATGTTATTTAAAGGATCAACTACCACACGAATAAGGTGACTTCCTGCAGATGAAAAGGATACTGGTATTGATGCTATTTCCAAGGCATTTGCATTTAAGCTTTCAATGGTTACTTCGCCTAAAAGATTTCCAAAATCATAAAATTTAACAGAAACGTCTGATGCCAGCGAGTTACCCCGGTTATGAATTACTGCAGAAAGATTTATTGTCTCATCCTGTTCAGGATTCGATTTAGAAAAAGATATGTCAGGAGATGAGATATTTAAATTAGGAAGGTTTTCTTCACCATTTGCTGTAACGTAAATTTTTATATTTGAATAAGATATATTCCCTTCATCATCAGTTATCTTGACTTGGATGTCATAGGTTCCTGCAGCAAGGGATGCTGCATCAATGGTGATTGGTGTCTCCTTTGATTCTCCTGGTGCCAGGCTGACTGAATCCTGACTAAGAGCCGCTATTAAATCATCATAAGGATTGAGTATTTCTAAAGAGGCTAAATGTGAGGCGCTGTCTTGATTTGATATTTGTAGTGAAAATGTTTCTTGGGAGTTTTCTTGAAGTGAGAATTCATAATTTGAAGCTATCATTAATGAATGGTATTTTGCAATTCTCACATTATCGTAATGAACATGTTCGTTATTCCAACCTAAATTAGGGTCTTGCCATGAGCCTAATCTTATATTCCCACTTGAATATGTTGTATCAGTTACGTCTATTTTTTTGACCCCATCAATATATACTTGAAGTTGATCTTTGACTGCCAATATCTTAAAGTGATACCAATTGTTCAGTGTGTATTGAAAGCCCGCTGTTTTCAAGGTTGTCCATTTATTATTATCCCGTTTATATAAGGCAATTCCGTTACTATTTCGGACAGAAAACATATACCCGTTTGGGATTGTTGCTGAAAGATTATCAGCGCGAAAATAAGTTTCTGTTGTTCCAGAAGCACTAATTATTTTCATATCATATTCAAGTGTAAAATCATCAATTACTAAAGCTGTAGGCCATGCTGAATTTGCCCACTCTCCTGAACAACTCAGTTCACCAGATTCAATAGCAACATTCCCTACATCTGTAGCTCCGACAGTCCACCCATCCAGAATGCCATCATTAAAATTGTCCTCGAAATCTAGATCATAACCCCAATTGTTTAAAAGAGAAGCTGTCCTTGAAAAAAACTCAACACGCAACCCGGTTTGACTCCTGCTAAGATGGTAGGTATTTGTTACATTAAATTTCAATGTATTAATGCCGCTTTTAAAGCCAGTAGTTATAGAAAAGGGTTTCCATGCAGTAAAGCCACCCAAATCTTCAACAATTACGGTATCATTTATTATCACATCTACTTGGTCATCTGACATTAACTGACCTTCTATATTAACGGTATTATGGTCATATCCACTTAGATCAAAATTTATTATATATGTGTATTCTCCTTTACTAGCCCATGTATTGTTTGAAATTGATACCCAAATAGAAGGGCTTCCAAGTGGGTCATTCCAAGCAGGATCAGCGGTTACGATAAACGGCCTTTGTCCATTTACTGTATAATGTAAATCATATGAACCAATATTCGATAGATTACCGTTGTTATCAACTCCTGTGTTGAAGAGACCAGGTATTGTATCTGCGTTTACCGAAGTAATTGAAAATAAAACCAATAATACAACAACAAAACTAAATAATTTCCCTTTTGTCATTACGACCTCCTAATTATTTTTTACAGATTACTTGTCAAGCATTACAATATTCTTAGATAAAACTAATTCATAGTATTTATCACATTCCCTTTCTGCCAAAGCTATATAACGGGGCGAGCTGGAGGCGTGTTGCGAACGTTTGAACTGAGCTACGGCGGCAAAGCCTTTGATTTAATTAATCATTGTACGAAATGCCCAGACCCTCTTCAGTTAGCTCCAGTGATTGGTTAGGCGGCCTGCTTTGCGGTCAATTGATTGGAGTTGCGCTGGCCCAT
>JAUWCU010000001.1 GCA_030609135.1 Candidatus Stahliibacteriota bacterium
TCAGTTATACAAAAGGACAAAAGAGAAGATGAAAGAGAGAAGATGATTAAATATGTCAAAATGTCAAGCACCGTCCCCAGGGCTGTTTCGGGCTGTCTTCAGAATTTCAAAAATCAAATCATCGTACGACAGACCGATCGCTGAACCCATGACTCCAGACCCAGTATCCAGTATATGGTATGTTCATGAATTCAAGGATACCCTGTACTATACCGTCTTCACCGGGTTTTCCGTGCAGAGCAATAAACGCGACACCAATACCCTTTAGTTTAGTCATAAAATTCTTATCGACATCAATACCTTTTATATGAAAACCTTGTTTTTTTAAGGATGCCATAACACATTTGCCAGAACCAATAGAGATTTCTCTTTCTGATGACCAGCCACCATACAGAACAGCGATCTTTTTCTTCATGAAGAATTTACGTTCTTGATCCATCCGATATGATAGCCAGCGAATTCAGAGAGTCAAGGGTCACAGTAAGCAGTAGGCAGTAAGCAGTAGACAGTTGCAGTGGATATTATGTATTGACAATCCGTGTGTTACTCATATAATAATATAATGAATAGAATGCCATGTGTTCTGGGAACGGAGTTGAACACAGATCATTCATCTGCGAATAGGGATAATAGCAGATTCGGTCCTGACCCCGCCTTCACCAACGGTGAGGTACGTGGAAAAGTGGGTCATTAAGAAAAGTGCAATATTCGGATGAGGGGACTGAAGTTCAACTAGAGGAATTAGCAAATTTTACAGAAAAGGAGTAAAAGATGAAAATAGCGCTAGCCATCGCGTTGGGTTTTTTGCTTGTAGGTTCGCCGATTTGGGCAGATTTTACGCTTTATGGCACCGTCTATTATGGAATGACTCAAAACACAGCGGAAAATGCTAAGGTGGTAATATGGAATGCCTCATTTAAAGATTCAGTCTACACCACTTCTTCTGGAACGTATCTGTGTGTCCTAGAGGAGTATGCTACATACGAGCTTTATGCAGAAAAACGGGAAGAAGAGACAGAAACACAATGGTGGTCTGATACCGCGAAGGTAACACTTAACGAACAGTACACACAGGTCGACCTTCATATGGTTGAATTGGAATAAAAATAGTTGACTTATAGATAAAAAGGACACTTGAAATACTATGTTACTGGGGGTAGCATATAAACACCTGCCTCCAGTAACATCCATGTTATTTTAGAGAACTAAAGGAGCTAATTTACTTCTAATGCATTACGTTGAGTTATTGTATCTTGACAACACCGAGATTGTTTCTATAATTCATTGTAGAAGGAGGCATGTTGAAAAGAATTGTATTCGTTGGAATACCATTATTAATCACCTTATCATTTACCCAGGCACCTGATACATTATGGACCAAAAAATATGGAGATGTATATTCAGATGGTGGAGAATCGGTTAAGCAGACTTCTGATAAGGGATATATAATAGCTGGATGGACACAACTACTCTCCTCAGGTATGACGGATGTTTGGCTTTTAAAGACTGATTCCCTTGGCGATACGTTATGGACAAAAACATATGGCGGAGAGAGATGGGATTTTGGTCACGCTGTACAGGTAACAGAAGATGGCGGATATGCTATTGTAGGAAATACAGAACATAATTCAGGCTTTACAGAGGTGTATTTTATAAAAACAGATTCTTTGGGCGATACTCTTTGGACAAAGACATATGGTGGATGGGGTCAGGCTTTTGGGTATTCATTTCAACAGACTTCAGACGGTGGTTATATTATTGCAGGAAAGAGAGACACATTAGAAGTACCGCCAGAAACTTCGTATGTTTATGTAATAAAGACAGATTCACTAGGAGATATTCTCTGGCAAAAGACATATGGAGGGGCAAATTATGATTGTGGATATTCGATTCAGCAGACTTTGGATGGTGGATACATAATTCTCGCGGGTACTTGTCCTTCGACTAGCTATGATATTATTTTTCTAAAAGTAGATTCAATAGGTGATACTCTTTGGGCAAAAACATGGGATGGTGGAGGTGATGATCGTTGTGGAACAACCCAACAGACTCTTGATGAAGGATATATTATTATTGGCTCGACAAATTCCTTCGGCGCTGGTTCTTATGATATTTGGCTAATAAAAACTGATTCCCTTGGAGATACGCTCTGGACAAGAACATATGGGACTCCTGAATATGAACAAGGCAATTGGGTCCAACAGACTCTTGATGGAGGATATATTATTGTAGGACATAATCGAAGGTTATCTAAGTGTAGCGTTTTTCTTGTAAAGACAGATTCAATCGGAGATACGCTCTGGACAAAAACAATCATTGGTGAAGATGATGATTATGGACGAGCAGGTCAGCAAACAAGCGATGGTGGTTATATAATTGTCGGATACTCACAAAATACCGGAGGCTGGTATGATGTGTACCTTATAAGAATAGCACCTGATGTTGGCGTTGGAGAGGGATCAAAAACATCTATTGCAGGGAATCAATTTGGTGCCACCATCCTCAGCGGACCTTTACTCCTACCAGAGGGCAAGAACTACAAGATCTTTGACATTACCGGACGAATAGTAGTACCCAATAGGATTAAACCAGGAATTTATTTTATTGAGATTGAGGGGAAGATAACAAGGAAAGTAGTCAAGATTAGGTAATCCTCACGACCTCAAATAGCACCCTCAACATTTTGCCTGTTTGTTGTTTCTGACATCCTGATGATCTAGATACTAATTCAATTAATAAGGGGTCGACTTCCGCCGACCCCTTTTCTGACTTGGTCCACTTTTGCTGTGCTAAAGCACAGTTGATTTCAGCGATCAATATCAGATGACAGTGATGAAAAAATCCGTGTTCCATGAAACGGGATCCTCGAATTACCGGTAATAAATAATAAAATAGGAAAATTCGGGATAATCAATGAAGCTTTGCTTCACGAAATCCGTTGCTCTATCCGACTGAGCTACAGGCGTTCGTTTAGTAGGCACTAGGCGCTACTTTTTTCACTGGAATCTATCATCTCGCCGATACCAAAACATCCGAAATAGTTTCTAGTTTCCAAATCTGACCCCGCATGCTTGGGCTACCACCTTTTCTATATGATGGATCTATTACTGTAGTCAACAGAGATACTGTGAATAGATACCCTCTTTCAGGAAGATTATTTTTGATGCAAATCGATGTATTGACAAACAATCCATATTGTATATGATTGAACAGGAGGTTTAATGCGCTTTGTTGGACTGGTTTTTGTGGTTCTGGTCATTGGTTTTATGATCGGTTTTATGGTACTCAATTCGCAGGCAAGAGTTGACCTTGATATTTTTGGCCAAAAGGTCAATGATATGTCATTGTCAGTCGTCTGTTTTTATGCTTTTATCGCTGGCATGATTTTTGTGCTCGTTTTTGCACTGGCGGATGAAATCGTTTTAAGAAGCAGTCTTCACCGTCTCCGTAAAGAGAATAAGAATTTGCGCAAGGAGCTGAATGCGCTGCGCAATTTACCGTTTGAGGAACCAGAATGATAGTATTGATAATTCTTGTTGTCGCTTTGATTGCTTGTGTTCTGTTTCTTTATTTCTATCGTAAACACGAAAAAGCCACCGGTCACACACCATACATTGAAGCCCTTATTGCCCTGCTCGAAAACAGAGAAAACCTGGCAATGAAGAAATTTAAAGAGGCGGTCAACATTGACAGCGATCTCGTTGATGCTTATGTAAGACTCGGTGATTTGTACCGGAAAAAAGGTGATGTTGAGCGGGCGATACAGATACACCAATCGCTCACTGTTAGACCGACGTTGAACAAGCACGAAGAAAAAAAGGTGTACATGGCTTTGGTTAATGACATGCTTGAAGCTACCCGGTTAAACAAAGCGACTTCGTTTCTTAAAGAGATTATAAAGATCGACAAAAAAGACAAACATGCGCGTGAGCTAATCCTTAAGATCTATGAAGATATGGATAATTATGTAGATTGCATCGCACTCTATGAAGAAGGCAGTACAAAGCTAAAAGATGACCGACGGCATGCATTTTACTATGCATCACTCGCTGGGTCCCGTTTGAAAAATATAAATGACAAGGATTCGGATGCTGAAAAGGAAGTTGTGAATCTGCTGAAGAAGGCGCTGAAGATAGTTCCTGATTCATTCGCTGCTTTATTTCAATTTGCCAGCTATTATGAGCAGAAAGGGAATTTGAAAAAAGCAAAGGAATACTATCATAGAATTATGACTCAACATCCAAACCGCGCATTTTCTGTCGTTTCAAAATTTGAAAAGGTATATTTTGAACTTGGTCTATTTGACGAAATAATTCCAATATATGAAAAGATTTTTCAGAACAACCCAAAGAACTTTGCAGTTGGTTTTGCGCTTGCTGACGTTTATGAGAAGAAGAACGATCTTGCAGGAGCCAGGGAAGTGTACGGCAAACTTGCTGATGTTTATCCAAATAGTGTGTTGCCAAGATTGCGGATGGTGAAAGCAAGTATCAAAGACAAAGCGTTGAAAGAAAAGATTGCAGAAATGGAAGCAACCGTAGCTCAGGAAAAATACAAGTGTGGGAAATGCGGTTTTACCACGGATAAATTTATCTTATTATGTCCAAAATGTCACGCTATAGAATCATTCTTGCTTTACTTATAGTTCCACTTTGTCTGTTTTCTCAAGACATTGATGAAGCTATAAAGCTATTCAATTCATCACAGTATGAACGGGCACGCGATATCTTTGTACGGGTGGCAGAGGATGAGAATAATCCACGTATTGCTGAGGCATACTATTACTTAGGACGTTTGTCATTTATCCCGGACAGCGCGTTATTCTATTTTAATAAGGTGAAAACCGATTACCCACAGTCACGCTATGCTGATATTTCATATTTGGAGATTGCCAAGAGCAGTATTGCGCGTAAAAAGTATCAGAATGCGATCATCACCTTAAACGAACTTTTGCGAAAATATCCAGATACTAATTTGCAGGATGAAATAATGTTCTGGTTAGGCGTTTCCTACATGAGTAGTGATAAGGAAAAAGAAGGCATCAGTATTCTTGATAACTTAAGAAAAACATATCCAAAATCAGTGTGGAGTGAACGGGCACTGGCAATTATTCCCTCGACAGACACCCCTGAAGTTCCCCAGGAGTATTACACGGTTCAGGTGGGATCATATCGTAATAAAAGCAATGCTGAGAAATACGCTGAAGAAATCAGAAAGAAAGACTTCAGTGTTCAGATAGTCGAAGCACTGGTTAAAGGCAACACGTATTACCGCGTCTGGGTCGGTGAATTCTCCACCATTGAACAAGCCAAGACATTTTCTCGTGAACTCGAGTCTTCGGGAATAAAAGGGAATGTCGTTAAAGGATACTAGTAATAATGCAGTATCGCTTTGTTTCTCGAAAACTCTCGAAACAAGCTCGCAGTAGACGCAGTATCGCTTCGCTCGCAAAGAGTTTATTGAGCGAGTCCCGAAGGGACGATCCTGCGAGTTCTGCCGATTGTAATGGCAGAATGATACTGCAAGACCCGCCATGTTTTTTGGCGGGTTGATCCTGCAAGTTCTGTAGGAACGATCCTGCGTATGTAATTGTGCAGCTTACTCCCCTTCTTGAACAGTATCAAAGAATTAAGAACAAATACAAAGATGCTTTGCTCCTTTTTAGAGTGGGTGATTTCTATGAATTCTATTATGATGACGCAAAGCTCGCGAGTTCGTGTCTCGGCATCACGCTTACATCAAAGACCATACAAAAAGGCATCAAAGTCCCTCTCGCTGGCGTACCGATCAAAGCAGGTGAAAGCTACATAGCTAAATTAGTCAAGCATGGGCTGAAAGTCGCTATCTGTGAGCAGCTTGAGCCAGCTGGCAGAGGTAAGAAATTGGTCGCACGCGATGTCGTTGAAGTAATTACCCCAGGAACAATTTTGAGAACTTCATTATTGGACGAGAAGAAGCCTTTATTCATAGCTGCTTGCCTGCCTGATGACGAACATACCGGGGTGGCGTTTTGTGATATCACCAGCGGTGAATTTTTTTGTGGTGAGGTTAGTACACAAGAGGTCGAAGAAATACTATTAAGAAAAGAGGTAAGAGAAGTTATTGTTCCTGATGGTATTGAAGTAAAGTCAGAGCTTCCCTTAACTCATCTGGATGGCTACCATTTTATTCAAGAGATCGCCCACAAAAAGTTGACCGACCATTTTAGAATTGTTGCGCTTGATGGATTTGGTATTGAAGAGTTAAAACTCGCCATTGGCGCGGCTGGTGCTTTACTCTACTATCTTGTAGAAAACCAGAAGACAGCATTGTCACATATCAGCAAGATCACGTTGTTTGAGGCAAAGAATGCAATGTACCTTGATTCATCGACACGTAAAAATCTCGAGATTTTTGAAAATATACAGGGTGGTGAAACAAGAAATTTACTCTGGGTGATGGACAGTTGTCTGACGCCGTTTGGCAAACGACGGCTACGCAGAGAATTACAAGAGCCTCTAATTGATACTGAGCATATTGAAGAAAGACTCGACGGTGTTGAGGAGCTGAAAAGCAAGGAATTCCTAAGGCAGGAATTGCTGGGTATTATGAAATCTATCCGCGATGTCGAACGCATTACTGCCCGTCTTGCTTGCAAGAGAATTATGCCCCGGGAAATGGTTGCGCTCAAAGAATCTCTTGAACTCTACCCAAAAGTCAGAGAAATGATTGAGGATTGTGACAGCCGAATCATCGATAATATATGCAAAGATGTTAACACGTTCGACACCGAAGTGTCGATGATAGGTAGTACTTTGGTCGATAGTCCGCCTTCTGTCGTGGATCAAGGAGGGATTATCCGGGAAGGGTATTCAGACAAGTTGGATGAATTACGGGATATTGCTCGGGGCGGCAAAGATTGGCTTCTTGGTTTTGAACGTACTGAAAAAGAGAGGACCGGTATTTCTTCTTTGAAAGTAGCTTACAACTCTGTATTTGGATATTATATTGAAATAACCAAAGCTAACCTTAAAAGTGTACCAGACAATTATATCAGGAAGCAGACCCTGGCTAATGCAGAGAGGTTTTACACAACTGAATTAAAGGAGTTTGAGCAGAAGATTCTCAGTGCTGAGGATAAAATTAAAGTACTTGAATACGAGTTATATGTTGCACTCAGGGAAGATATTGCCAAAAGTACCGAAACAATACTAACTGCCACCAAAGCACTTGCCATGCTCGATGTACTTCAAGGTTTCGCTCAGAACGCTGCATTGAATAATTATTCACGACCGAAAATAAACACGAATAATAAGGTGAATATTACCGAGGGTCGACATCCAGTCGTTGAAAAAATTCTGGAAAAAGGTTCTTATATACCTAATGATGTTTTGCTTGATAGAAATTCCAACCAGATACTCATAATAACCGGTCCTAATATGGCGGGCAAATCGACGTATCTACGACAGGTTGCCTTGATAACAATAATGGCACAGGTGGGTAGTTTCGTGCCGGCAAAAGAGGCAAAGATCGGCATTGTCGACAAGATATTTACGCGCATTGGCGCGAGTGATGACATTTCGCGGGGTGTAAGCACGTTTCTTGCGGAAATGATGGAGACCGCAAACATATTGAATAATATTTCTGAGAGTAGTCTTGTTATCCTCGATGAAGTAGGTAGAGGAACATCGACCTATGATGGGCTTTCCCTTGCCTGGGCAATAGTCGAGTATCTGCACAGCACCAAAAAACCGAGGACACTCTTTGCCACCCATTTTCATGAGCTAACCCGGGTCGAGGATTTTCTCAAAGGCGTTAGGAATTTCAATTTCCTCGTAAAAGAATGGGGAGATGAAATCATTTTTTTGCGCAAGCTCAGTGCTGGTCCAAGTGATCAATCGTACGGCATCCAGGTGGCAAGGTTGGCCGGGTTGCCGGATTCAGTAATTCAAAGGGCAAAAAAGGTATTGAGAGATTTCCAGGAGGGTGAGGTGTTCAGCGTCAGAAGGCTAAAAAAGGCTAAGTTGACCCAACAGGATCTTTTCGTTGACAAATGACAACAGGTTGACCGAGAATAAGGAGTAGGGCCTGTCTGCGTGCGAATGCACAGGCAGGCGTTTACGCCCGTAAAAATATCAGCCTGACGAGGAGTCAGGTTTTTGCTCTCTTGACACTTAAGTACTTTTGGGTATAATAAATAATAGGTAAGCTATTCTAAAAAATGATAAAAACAATGAGGCCAAATTGCCAGAAATGGTATAAAATAATGTAGTTGCCCAATTCATTGGGCTTCTTTTAGTGCAATAACTTCGTTATTGCAATGCCTGATAAATCAGGCTACTACAATTTTAGGATAGCTAAACTGTTACCCGTTCCTAGTACTTAGTATTCAGTATTACTCCATTTCAATCAAGCATTGCAGGATTTCCAACTCATCGGCGTCAAACCATATCAACCTGCAATGTTGGCACTCATCTATTTCTACATGATATGCATAGCTATAAAACTTATGGATCATATCCTGCCCGCATTTTGGACAACGCCTTGGGTGAGACAGGCTGAGGAGAATATTGAAACGGGGGCGTCTCTTCTCTGCCTCAGCGCTCATCACATCGGCTAATCGCTGCACCCTCTCGTTGAAACCTTTTTCCCGCCGGACAAAAACCCTCGGCAGTTTATCTCCCTCAACGAGCAGTCCGTCGCAGAATGCACAGCGCCACAGATACAAACCCTCATAACTCTGAACAATCAACCACTTGTGACAATCAGGACATAAACGCCTTATCTTCCATATCGGATCATTTCTTTGCTGAAAAAAGTAACTCAACGCCGGTATTTCCTCTACTTTAAATACCTCATCATGATCAAGCAGATGCAATCTGGATTCTGGTTTCAACCACTCTAATGATTGAAGTTGAAGGATAGTGTAAGGACCCTGCCATTTATCCTGGTGCTGTGCATGAAATCGGAGGGCAGGCTTTATGACTTCAACTTCAGTTTTTGGGCTCTTGCCTTCTTTCATATGGTAGACGATATCAGCTAAGTCTGCGTGGGCAAGCTGGAGGATAACCTGAAGTCTCTTTAACAAAGGTGGATGTGTCGAGAAAAGAGTGGCAAAAAAATCTTCCTGCTCATCAAACTTCTGAGGTGAAGGGTTAAATATAAAAATCGCCGCGATATATTCTCCCCCATAACCAACACCACGCCAGTGTGTTCCGATCTTGTACAAGGCGCTTGCCAGGCTAACTGGATTACGGGTGAATCTAACTGCCGAAGCATCGGCGCGATATTCCTTTTCTCTGGAAATAAACATGTTCAATAATTGCCCGAGGATATTGGTGACAAAAAGAAGAAGCAATGCCGGGAACGATAGTAAACCAACGGTCCCAACATTTTGCTGGGCGGCACCGGCTATCGTGGGCACCGGTTGCAGCCCTTGATGGCTTAATGCTCGATTGAAATGCGTAAGTGTCTCGCTATATACACTAAAAAGAGAACAAGTAATAGTTGTCTGCAGACAATCACCAGAAATAATGTGTGACATTTCATGTGCGATTACTGACTGCAGTTCTTCACGAGTCAATCGGGACAACAGACCCTCAGTGATGCCGACTACGCGACGTCCGCTCATATCAGCAAGTGCAAAAGCATTCATTGCACCGGTCGGTAAAACATACCGCTCGACCGTAAGACCACCGGCTGCAGTCTCGATTTCATCGACGACATTCTGAAACATATAATGGTACTTATCACGTTTGTCCGGATATTTGGCACCCAAAAGACGCAGGACATTACTAACAACTCCTTTATTCGAATAATACCAATGAATCCCCGCTGCTACTGCAGCAACAATCAATACAGCCAAGGTATCCAGGCCAAAAAACTTGAATGAAGAACCAGCACGGTACAAAGATTGCCTAATGTCTATAAAGAACTTAACCAGGGACCACAACACAAAAACCGGGCAAAAATATAACAGGATAAGAATGGCAAATAATACATAGATACGCCAGGTCTTCTCTTTTTCAATATCCCAGAAAGTCTTAAAATTGCGAGTCGGCATATCTAAAAATAATCAATTCAGGATTAATGTCAACCCAGCACTTTGCTGTGCCCTGTGGTCAACAAAGTACTGGGCTACTTCCTTTCCAAATACGCTTTTGTAAATACTTTTGATGGAATTTTACTATCGAGCTCAATATCTTCTAAAATTAGTTCGGTAAAGGTGTCCTTACGGAGTTTATTGATCATTATGATTTTTGTCGGGTAATTTTTCTTACCTATTTTCTTAAACTCAATAATATTAACCTCTTTCATAAGTTTACCACTCTTGGCATAGAGCTCGATCTTAACAGGTATATAATTTCTTTTATCAATCCATGTCTTCCTAAAATAGTAATTTACCTCAGGCACCTTTGCAGTCAATTCTAATTTGTAGCATTCTTTATTATTAATAGTATCAATACCAATAAATTCAATTTCGTAAAGATCCTGTAGTTTTTCATTTTCAGCAACATCATCATATGAAAAATCACTGCCCATCATACTCTGCCTGAGCATATGACCAGCAATCTTCGTTGATTTCTCTACTGCATGTATATACATCCACATTTCATCGCCAATCTTCAAGAATCGAGTCCCCTTGTCACGGGCAGGTGAAACAAATTCCATATAGGAATATTCCTTTCCTCTGGTGTAACCAATAAATTCCTTTTCTCTTATTTTTCCACCAAGACTGATTAATAACCTGGCTCGGTAACTTAGTGAGCTTACTACGGTATTTTTATCTACCTGCTTAATAATCTCCAAGCCGCTCTGAGCAAAGAGCGAAGAGCATAGCGCAAAGGATAATAATATCAATTTACTTATCATTGTTCTCCCATTCTCCTTGTCTCTTGTTTCTTGGAACTTGGTTCTTGGAACTTGAAATTTGGTGCTTGTCCCGATTTATCATTTTGGATCATAATATATAGGAAAATCGTGGATCCCACAAAGCGGGAGAGCTTGGTGCTTGGGATTTGGAATTTGGTTCTTGGAATCTTCGATCTGTGTTTTCATATACTCTTCAATGCCTTTGCAGGTTCTAATTTTGTTATCCTTGTTATTGGTAAGAATGCGACAAGAATTGTTGCTAATAGACCAAATAAAAATCCCGTTATTATAATCATTGGTGTTGGCGAAAAATAAATAATCGGGCCAAATGGCATATCAGCTGAAGTAGAAGACGACATCATACTCAAATCAACCCCTTGATACTTGAGCCAATAACTCAAAATACCGCCAATAACTGTTCCCAGAAAACTGCCTACAACACCGATAATACCTGCTTCAAGAGTCAGTAATCCGACAACCGAAAGATTGCTCAAGCCCATTGCCTTCATCATACCTATTTCTTTTGTGCGCTCATAGACAACCATAATCATGGTGTTAGCAATTGTCGAACAGGCAACGATTAAAATAATGGCATAAAAAATTGAGTGAACAAAGCTAAAAGTATTGATATATTTGAGTATAGGATTATATTGAAAAGGAACAACAGAAAAATCGCCACGTGGTTTTATTTCACGGGCAACACTTACCGACTTATTAGGGTTCTTTACTATGATAACAAGTTCAGTAGCACGGCCCTCAAGATCGAGTAATTGCTGACCAACATTGAAAGGGATGTAAAACACACTTCTGTCTATTCCGCCTATACCGATTGAGAATATTCCTTTGACAAGAAGATTTATACCTGTAGGTGAGTCGTACGCTGTTCTTGTTATTATGGTTAATGTATCACCCACGCTTATATCAAGACGTTTTGCCAATTCATTGCCAATTATCACGCCATTGCTTGATGCATCAAGGTAAGAACCTTCAATTATTCTTTTGTCCAATCCTGATATATTTGTTTCCTTGTCAGGATCAATAGCATACCCCAGTGCAGGTATATTCAGTTCTTTCTCACCTAATAAAACACCAAATTTGATCCTTGGTGAAACCATTAGAATTTCTTCATGATTTAATTCGTCATATAATTCCGGTGTCAAATCTAAAGCCTCTGATAAAGGAATCATTCGTTCGCGTCTGTCATACTCCTTTGTTGTAATTCTTATGTGCCCGGATATCAATCTAACAATATTTTCACTTATATTCTCGATTACACCACGTATATAACTCTGGGCAAATATTATTACGGCGATGGCAATTGCTACACTAATACCCGAGATAATACTGCGTCGTGTATTACGGAAAAAATTTCTGTATGCAAGTTTAAACAGGAACATTATACATGCCTCAAGGCTTCTACCGGCTCAAGCTTAGTTGCTTTTCTTACCGGCCAGAGTGTTACAATAACAGATACTACAACACCAAAAATAAACACACCGAGAACTATCATGTAATTAATTTCTCCCTTAATAATAAACTTCACCGGGTAAACCATATCCATATTTTCCAACATATGGCTCAGGTCTATGCCATAATATACAAGATGAAATGACGCGAGCAAACCCAGAAAACAGCCGAAAAGACTACCAAATATGCCAATAATGCCTCCTTCATAAATAAACATCTTTACAATATTATAATTACCAAATCCCATTGCCTTTAACATTCCTATTTCTGGAATACGTTCCATTACTGCCATTAGCATTGTATTTATTATACCTACTGCAGCAATAATTACCACGACAAGTGCGATCATAAATTGCCCTGATCTTTTGAGCCCTGAGATTTCAAAAATACCTGCGTTAAGTTCTTTATAAGTATAGACCTCAAAATTCTTACCTATTTTACTGGCAATCTCCTTTTTTAATTGTATTAATTTGTTCTCATCCCTGGTCTTAATACACAACTCTGTTATCCCATGCATGGACAAAAGCCTCTGTGCTATATCAATATGCATAACTGCCGCATTCCGGTCTAAAAGAGGATGCCCAGTATTAATAAGGCCGGAAACCGTGAAGTCATATGCCTCATACGTACCATGACGGTCTCTTGTAATAATTGTCAAGAATGATCCAACATCTAAATCCATATCCTTTGCCAGATCTTTGCCTATTAATATGTCATCCTGATTTTTCAAATATTCACCTTTAACTACTGTATTTGCTGTTTTAAAAACCTTACTTTCCTTTTCAATATCTATACCAATACCCAAAACAGGAAGTTCATCAATACCATTGTTTATGCGACACTGAAATTTAACACGTGGTGTCACACCTTTTATATTTTTTATCTTCGTTATTCTCTGGAGAATGAATTCAGGATTTTCAATAATTGTATCAAGGGGGAATAATCCTTCTTCACGATAATAACCCTTGGCAAATATTTCTAAATGACCGGTTTCATAATCAATAATATTTCCTGCAGCAAGACTGTCGACACCGTTCATCATCGTATCCATATAAATCATCACAGCAAGGCCAACTGATATTGCAGCTGCAGTGATTAGTGTCCTTCTTCTATGCCGAAAGACATTACGCCACGCAAGATTAAGTACTCTCATTTTTTCTTATCAGTCGCTATTTTACCGTCTCTCAAATAGATAATTCTCTCGGCAAATTCCATTACAAGCTGGTCATGCGTGGAAAAAATAAATGTTGTCTTCTTCTTTTTATTAAGCTCTTTCATCAATGATAAAATCTCCTTTGCATTTACCGAATCAAGGTTTGCTGTGGGTTCATCAGCAAGGACCATGCTTGGTTTCTTGACCAGAGCACGGGCAATGGCAACACGCTGCTGCTGACCACCACTCATCTCATTTGACTTCCGGTTAATGAATTCTTCAAGCCCAACCTCTTCTAACATTGATATAACTCTTTCCTTTTTTTCTTCTGCTGGCATGTTTACTAAAATCAGAGGCATCTCAATATTCTCATAGGCAGTTAACACAGGAATCAGATTAAATGTTTGAAAAACAAAACCGAGTTCATTTTTTCTAAATTCTGCTTTCTCTTTTGTCGAAAGTGTAGTAATGCTTGTGCCGTCGATTAAAACATCACCTTTTGTAGGTATATCAAGACAGCCGATAATATTTAAAAGGGTTGTCTTACCTGAGCCGGATGGTCCGGCAATAGCAGTGAACTCACCATTCTCAATTTTCAAATTGATACCGCGTAGGGCAGGAAACAGAACTTTACCGACCTTATAATCCTTGTACAAATCAATCATTTCAACCACTACACCTCCTCAAGATAACTGCGTTATACTTAGATTCAGACGGATTAATAGATATCTGTTTGCATCCAATAATTCGCCAGAATTATCTGTTTGCATCCGATTTCATCTGTTTGCATCCAATAATTCGTCAGAATTATCTATTTGCATCTCAGTGTGCCTATGGCATGCTAAAAGTAGACCTTCATCCATGCATATACTGCACCATCATATGGTGTAATATTCTTAAATTCACTTCTCTGTGATCCAATGAAATAATTCATGCCCACAATTATATCTGTATTTTCAAAAATCGAAAAATTCACCTGGGGCATAATAATTAGACTTCTATCATTTAGATTAATCAAATTACTAATTCTCGGCTGTACAATTGCAAAAGGATCAGGTACTATGCTGACAGTAAAATAGAGATACTGTTGTGCCAATGTTGTACGTTCTCCTGAATAGATTTTTGCAAAATCATAATTCGCTGAATCATCTTCACCACCGCCGTCAAAAAAATACTCAGCCATTGTATAAATCATAAAAGGAAATGTGTAATCGATCCCTAAAGAAAATTTGCTATAATCAACAGTATCTTCCCATATATAACTGTACTCACCCCAGTAACCTAATATCAATTCACCGGTAATTTCAGCACCAATTATTGTTTTTTTCTCTGATGATCGGTGCATAATATTTAAACCGATATCATTCATTAAAAGATTTGTGCCGAAGCGTGTACCATATAACGACTGTTTCAGATTATTGTGCGGAATAATAACACCGCGTATACTTGTTAATGTTCCTAATGAAATATAACCAAGCAATGCATTTGAACCTGGCTTTTCATATCCAGGTTCAAAATAATTAACCGGGTTAAACACATCCAATGGTCTGAATACCCTGGCTACGCCCCAGTAAAGTCTCTGTTTACCCGCGATTAATCTCAAATTTTCATGCCCTATCCATAGGGCAAGTCTTGAAATCTCTATATTATCTACAGCAAAAGAAAAAAAAGTAGTATCATATGGAACAATAAAATCAAGCGCCACTTGTGTTCCATAATCTAATCCGTCAGCTTTAAATTCAATCCAACCGCGATTATAGCCTGTAATACCTAATGAATCATTCCGGTAAAGAAAAGGTCTTGTTTCAACATAGCCAGAAATGTCAACCTGACCAATGAGTAGAAGCATTAGAAGAACATTCAACCTAACCACCCTGAATCACTCAACATCTACTTGTGCCTTCTGCTTCATCAGTTTTTTCAGTAGATAACCGGTCATCACCCGATTAAGATGCTCAAAATCAGTACACCCGATTAAATCGCTGCCCTTGATATCAGTATAGTAAAGCTCATCGTTGTCAATGTTTTTCTTCTCAACCTTGACCTTGAATTCAGCATCGAATGCAGTCATGAACTGTCTTACCGGCATATCGATGATGCCCTTTTCAGAATACTGTGCGATCAGTGTATCGATTTCTCTTCGATTCTGAGACAGGTGTTCGATCTCCTTTTCTATCTCTCCTCTTGACCCTGTGGCTTTACCAAACATGTACTGTAGATTCACCGGATCCTGTATTTCCTTTAACTTATCAGCCCCTTTCTTTAAAACCCCCTCGAGTATAGCGATTGCCTTTTGGATCTTATCCTGTGCTTCAAGCAGACAAGACAGATATGCCTCGATAACCTGGAATGAAGGCATCTTTTCCAAATTATCGTAGAACAATTGACCATAGGGTTTACAAAATGGCCCCTTATCTATATCCTCAATAGAATCAAACACCATATTCAATCCCCCTGCTTCCTCTAATAAAAGCTTCTTTGGCAAGGTGTATTGCAGCACCCTTTAGTTCATCCTCAATACGTAAAAGCTGATTGTATTTCTCAATACGTTCGCCGCGGCATGGCGCACCAGTCTTCAAAGCTCCAGTACCCATGGCAACGGTGAAATCCGCAATAAAAGAATCTACTGTTTCACCACTTCGGTGTGACACAACGACACCCCATTTGACCCTCTGTGCCATCTTCACCGCAGCAATCGTTTCGGTAAGCGTACCGATTTGATTTGGCTTGATCAACACGGCATTAGCAACCTTCTCCCTGATGCCTCTCTCAAGCCGCTCAACATTGGTGACGAAAATGTCATCGCCGATTAGCTCGATCTTATCGCCCAGGGCGTCATTCAACATTTTCCAACCTTCCCAGTCATCTTCAGCAAGACCATCTTCGATCGCCACGATCGGGTATTTATTGACCAACCCCACATATTTCTTAACCATTTCTGCAGAACTAAGCTCAGTGTTTTCTATCCGTAACTTGTACTTGCCATCTTCAAAAAAGCAACTTGCTGCAACATCGAGTGCTATGCCGACGTCTTCACCGGGTCGGTAGCCAGCCTTTTCAATCGCACGGACAATGAAGTTAAGGGGTTCTTCATTTGACGCCAGTTGAGGTACAAACCCACCTTCATCAGCAACTGTAATCCTAAGCCCTTTGTCAAGCAGAATATTTTTCAGCGCGTGATATGTTTCACTGCCACACCTCACGGCTTCTTTGAAGCTTTTGCATCCATAGGGAACAATCATGTATTCCTGGAAATCAGGTCCCTGCAATAACGTATGAACACCGCCATTGATAATGTTCATCATTGGAACCGGTATCAATACTGCATAAGGACCGCCCAGGTACTTATACAAAGGAAGACCTACTGCCGCTGCTGCAGTACGGGCAATAGCCAATGATACCCCACATAGAGCATTAGCACCCAACCTTTTCTTATTTGGCGTTCCATCAAGCTCAATCATGAGCTTGTCCAAATTAGGCTGTTCAGTTACATCACAACCAATTAACGCCGGCCCGATTATCTTGTTGATATTCTCAACAGCCTTTTGGACCCCTTTTCCACCATACCTTCGGTTATTACTGTCTCTGAGTTCAATTGCTTCATAAGTACCCGTGGATGCACCTGATGGAACAGCCGCACATCTTTTTAGTCCTGAATCCAGCTCAATATCAACTTCGACTGTCGGGTTGCCGCGCGAATCCAGTATTTCTCTACCAAAAACTGACGTTATATTTCTGTTCATAGAACTATGCCTCCTTTTACCATTAATAACTACGGTGAATAAATATTTTATAGATTATTAGGTACTTGTCAATGAAATCTATTTGCGGTCGGTGTAGATCTGCATCTGTTCTCTTAGAACCTGATACAGTTTAATATCATCTTTCTTTACCTTTTCTTCAACTTTTTGCAGACCCATAATAAGGTCATCAAAAGTCAGGTTATCACAGAACAATCGCCAGGACATATCTTTACTACCTTGCAACTGCTGCAACTTCTCTTTTGTCAACCCATCGCTTATCAAATCCAGGCCCCCGTGAGCCAATATCGCCCTGGCAACGGTCTGCTTCATCTCCTCTCTCAATAGCTGCCACAAATCCTTCCCCTGAATATGAGCGATCAAGCGGCCAACTGCCAGAGACATGGACAAGATAGCATTCATACCAAGATTACCCTTCCTTTGCATAATCTTAATGAATTCATCACTGGTAGCGTTTTGAGATACCTTGCCCCTTTTGATCGCAGTCTCTTTTTCAATAGTAAGCAGTTTCCTGTCAAGTTCAATAATACTTGTGAAATCCACAGCTTTCTTACTGATAAACTCCTTAGCAATGATATTCAGTACGTTCTTGACAGCGTTTTTACAGCCCATACCACCATAGCGCTGGCTCATATTCCAAAGTGCAAATAGCTCTTGGTCCTTAGTCTGCGTAATATCATTGGTCGTTAATTCCTTTTTGAATTTGTATGTCTTATCACCCTGTTCGCTAAACAAATCTCTATGCTTATCAACAACTGGAGACCTTTCAATTATGCTGTCCACCAGGTGAATGGCTTCATCTAATCCTGCTGATGTGCCAAGCGGTGTGGCACCGGTGAATTTCAAGATTCTTCTATATTTCTCACTCCCTTCAATACCGAGGTGAACCTCGACCCCGACCGTTGGAATCCCTGCATTAGTGGGCTCTTCATAAGCAATTACATCGGTGATTACCAAGGAATCAATAAATTTCTTGGTCTCGAACAATCCTTTTTTCTCGTACTTGCCCTCAATCACTTTTTCCATATCCTTCATGATTTTTGTCACGGCGCCGTATTTAAAAAGCCGCTCGGTATTGGCACCGCCGCCGGTCTTCATGCCGAGCGCGTTTGCGGCAAGGGCAATCTGTGCTTCCATATCATCATTAGGTGATTTCGACCGGTGCGACACAACAAGCTCCAATCCTTTGCCCAAAGCGACAAGCATAGCAAGTATTGTTTCTGACAAAGTGCCGATTTGATTAGCCTTGATCAATGCCGTATTTATCAGTCTATTATCAGCACACTCCTCGATCGTGGAATCTTTGGTCGTGACCAGATCATCGCCGATAATAAGAACCTTATCGCCAAGTTCTTTCATCAAAAGCCGCCATCCCTCGTAATCATCCTCAGCAAACGCATCCTCGAGTGAAATTATTGGAATTTCCTCAACGGTTTTCTTGTATAGATCCACCAATTGATCCCTGGACATAACGATCTTTTCTTCACTGCGCCAGAAAAAATACATCCCGATACTGTCTGACTGCTTGAATTCAATTCGATAGGCATTGCTCAATTCACTGAGTGCCGGATCAAAAGCAAGAACAATATCCTTCCCTGGAACATAACCAATATCTTTGATGGTCTGGACCGCCATGCGCCACATCCTTTGCTCTGGTATGGTATCAGACGGTTCTTTACTAATATAAGGAGCCAAACCACCTTCCAAACCTGTCCCCATAACCCGTGAGCCAGTTGCCTTTTCTATTATCTGTTTGAGCCTTGTTTGTAATCTGACCGTGATCATCTGAGCCTCTTCATAGTTTTTCGCGCATAGCGGCATGAACATCATCTCCTGCATACTAATATTACTCTCTGGATACTCCTGTTCAGTATGACGACCGCCCATACCGCAGTTCCTAAACTGCCATGGCGCGCGCAGTTTTTCACCCTTCTCAAAAGTGATTTCCTGCATCCTTTTGTTCCTGAGCATCTCTTTCACAGCTTTTGCCCTTTCAATCCAGTGCTCCCCAGGAATTTCAACTCTTTTCGCATGTTGTGCAGCTAATTTCTCCCGCCGTGAATACTCCTTCAATTTACCCGGATCAGCCAACAAGAAATCAAGCAAACCGACGGCGCCGATACCAAAACATAATCTACCAATGTAAGTCATTAAATCATGATGTAATGTAAGTCCGATAATGAGCAAAATGATGGCAAGCGGGAGCATGACCAAAGCCATTTTACCGCTTATTGCAGGTCCTGCAGCTGCCACGCTCAAATTGAATGGAGCCTCCGGGTAGTAGGTTAGACCCTCCTTCTTCACCCCGGCGAATTTGCCATAGGGAATTTGCAAAAACATGCCCGTATACCACATCAATCTTCCAAAGAAATTCCTTCCGGCATTTCTCTTTGCCTCGGGTAGGATATTTTCCTTTAATGCATTTGACTTAACCGCCCTGAGATAATGACCCATTTCATGAATCGCCACGCCGGTATGAAAACTAATCAACAAAAACAGTGCTGAGATAATAGTTTCATAACTTGTAAATACAAATTTTAATACATCCGGTCCATACAGGTCCGCCGGAATATTTAATAATGAAGACATAAACGCGACATGGAATGAAACCAGAATATGGTTTGCAATTACATGCGTTGAGTGCAGACTTTGTTTGTTTTTGTTCATTATAGATCTCATATTCAATTTCTACCAGCCGATTATACACAATACTTCGCAGATGTCAATTACTCAAATACGTGAACCCACGCCGCTTTTCCACGATGATATTCAATGCGGTAGTGGCAGAGCTCGCTCTGACATAAGTATGATTCTGCTTATAGAACGGTATTGTATAGACTGATTAAGGACGGTATCTCAGAGGGCAAGACAAGCACCGCTTAGCTTCTTTCTTTAACTCATTTTTAGATACCTTCAACTCAACTTCCTCAAAATCGTGTATTCTGTCTTCGACCTTTCGATGGGGGATTACCATCCTTTCTACAGGATGTAGAGGAAGAAAAAATACATGAGGGTAATAGGTTCTCTTCAGTATTCTAGCGAATAATGGATGTATTCCTCTCATATACAAATCTATCTGCTCAGCTGCATTCAGACCGTGCCCAACTGCGTGGGCAACGGTTTTGCTACCCAAGACCGCATCGCCCCCGGCAAAAATCTTTGGATGAGACGTTCTCCAGTTCTTCGTCTTGATACAACCGGATGTGTCACTCTTTAAATACTCCTTCAGAAAATCTGTATCAGGATATTGTCCAATAGCCATGACGATATGATCCAAATCGACATCAAATTCACTTCCCTGTATTACCTTTACACCACCTTTTCTACCCTCTCGGCATTCAGTCTTTTGCATGATTATTCTGTTTTCCTCTATCTTTATTGGTACTGTAAGCGGTACAATTTCAATCCCTTCCTCCTGGGCTTCCACTCGGTCTTCACGTTCAGCCGGCATATCCTCTATCCTTCTTCTGTAGTATATCTTCACTTCATTACCTTGCCTTATCAAACTACGCGCGATATCAATCGCCGTATTGCCACCGCCAATAACGCCAACCTTACCCAACTTGAATTTTTCACCCTTTTTTATCTGCCTGAGAATGTCAAAACCGACCAGTGCCCTCTTTTCACCTGGGATACCGAGTTTTGTCGGCTTCCACGCGCCGGTAGCGACAAAGACAATATCATAAGTTTCCAATAGCTCATCCATGGATAAATCCTTACCAACTGCGACACCGTACTTCAGTTCAACACCAACATTCATTGCGGCCTCAATTTCCTTATCTAATAAAGATTGAGGAAGACGAAACTCTGGTATTAATGTAGCGAGAACGCCGCCCGGTTTTTGTTCTCTCTCAAATACAGTAACCCCGTATCCTTTATTCACAAGATAGTACGCTGCAGTCAAACCACATGGACCTGCACCTATTACTGCGATTCGCTCTTTTTTTGTTTTCTGCTTAGGGGTTGGCACCTGCATCTTTACGCCAGACTTGAGATATCTTATTGCAACAGCTGCATCAATTCCTCTCCTTGTGCACTGATCTTCACAAGGGGCTGGACAGATGAGTTCAAGAGTTCTGAAAAAAGGCACGAATGAATACGGTTGACTATTATCTGCTGCAACAAGATTTACATATATCCAGGGCGCAATGCCCGCCGGACATGCCTTTTCACAGGGTGGCTTTTCATAGCCAACCCCTTTATACGCATCATACACGTTGTATAGCCAAACCAAAACCCAAGCAGCGAGCAAACCCCAGAACCCAGGGTTGAATCCTGTCCAGATTTTAATCATTATGGCAATCGAGCCGTAAAAGAAGACTGCAAATGAAATTCCAGCCCACAATCTGCCTGAACAAATCTGACCACCACCGACTACAAATGCTGATATAAGTGCTGCCTTACCGTACTTCATATTTGATCGCCTTTGTTGGACACACCTTTACACAATCCAAGCAACGTATACAGTCAATGTGATTTGACGACTGATAAATGGGCACATCCATGGGGCAAACCATTCTGCACGATTCGCACTCAATACACTTTTCCTTATCTATCTGCAGTTTCAAAAGGCTGAAACGATTGAATATCGAGTATATTGCCCCAACCGGACATAAAGTACGACAGAAAAATCTTTTAATTGATATCGAAAATAATATAACTGCTACTAATATCGCTGCCTTCATATAAAAATGCCAGCCAACAAGTGCTTTGAGGTCACTAGTCTTGTCTGATAGAACTAACGGGATCCCGGCAATCAAATTACCATCCGGGCATAATTTGCAAAACCACGGTTCTCCAATAAAATAAGGGAGCATTATTGCAGCACCAACAAGCATAGCATATTTAAAATAAGAACACCACCTTGGCAATTTCATTTTCGCTGATCTTATTTTGTATAATAGATCCTGGAAAAACCCAAATGGACATATCCAACCACACGACATCCTTCCCACAATCATACCAACTGTACCAAAGAGCCCTATGATGTAATACGGAATCAGCCTCAAAGCAATGAAGTGCTGAAGTCCACCCATAGGACATGAATACCAAGCAAGTGGACATCCCCAGCAATTCAAGATTGGTGTACAGCCTTTTTTGAGAAAACCCTGATATAAACCACCCTTTAAAAGAGCTGGAATGTATGAATTATGAATTATTACGGCGATGATTTGAATAATCCGCTTTAACTTCATTCAATCCCCATACAAGATAAACACATCACCGAACCAACAGTTTCAGTTTCATCAAAATCGCCAAGTACACCACCGTAGATAATGCTGGCAATAAATATGGCAGCAAACATAAGAATGAAAATAATCTTTTTCATGATCTTTTCCTATTTACAAAATCATTAGTGTCATGTTTAAAATCTGTGTTGTCATAAAACCAATTAACTTAGAACATGCTGGTTAGTACCAATTTGACACCCCGGAAGGGCTCTTCGAATCGACAGACGCCACCAGAACATACTAAACCACCTTTTTCCGCACCAACCCGCAAGCGCAGATTATGGCGGCGCGTCAAATCAAGGCTCAACTCGACCATTGGCCAAGATGTTTCCTCACCGAGTTTAGGTATCAGCCAATCCGGCGGTTTGCGGCTGCGCCTTTCATAGCGTACAGAGAGCACAAACATCTCCGGTTTCCCTATTGACAAAGAAACAGCATGATCATAGTAATCACTCGTGTCACTGGATACGATATTGTGTTCATAACCAGCGTCAACAAAAAACAAACCAAAATCACAGGTAATTTCAATATAGGGTTTGGTTTCGATTTTTTCCTGTATGGGCAGTTCAATCCCCTGTTTGATCATCCTTTCAATACCGGTTGTAATTTCCACATTGGAACTCGGGTGAGTAGTAAGCTTGGCAATCTGTTCAAGCACACCATCCATGTCCTCATCGAGATTTATTATTTCCTCAAACATACCCGATGACGCATCATGGGTTGAGATTTTATTATTGCTCAGCTCCAGTGAGATAAAATCAAATGGTGAAGCAACTACTGTTGCACCATAACCAATCTCATCAATCCCACGGTTCACAGAAACCCCGGATTTTATGGGCGTTGGTGGTTCATTATAACGGTACCCTGGACCGCCAAAACCAATGTTGTCGTAGTTAACATATTGACATGAAATACCCAGACCAGGGATAGCAAGACCAGTGGAAAGAAGAAACCCGTCGCCTTTTAACCGACCCCCGACTACTGGGTAAGTACCCCATTGCCGTCCATACTCAAAATAACTCTCCCAGGGTCCAATGGTCAAACCAGCATTACCACCGAACAATTCAGTAAATGCCTGGGGTGTCAGATCAGAAACCCGGTTCACGCGCACATAGCGACCAGCAAACGAGGTGACAATATTGACCCGCTTTTTGGACAGCGGCAACTTGATTTCATAATTTGCACCTCTGACTTGATCGGTCGTATCGTTTTTTACCGAATAGCTGAGTTGTTCAAAAAAAATATTCCTCGGTTTACCAGTAAGTAATGTCAACCGACTATTAAAGAATTTAATATCTGCTTTCAGACCGAATAAAGAGTTATCATTATTAAAATCCTCGTCAAGGAATTGATTGAGCACCAAACCCCTGCCAAATGTCGGGTAATACGTACCATAGAGAACACTCACCGGGTCTTTTCGATACTGCGCAGTGAAATCAAAGTATTGGAGCGAACCAGGGACGGCTATTGATGGATCCCAAAAAAAGAAAACACCTTTGAGCATGATATCTTTGTAATTAACCTTGAGTTTTAGTTTTTCAGTAAGGTGTTCCTTGTAGTTAAGACTGTCTAATCGGCGGTCAACAAATACCCAGTACTCAGCATGGTTCGCGCCACTGACACGTATATCTGATGCAGCAAGCAGATTGCACACTGTAAGTAAGAACAGAGTTTTACTCGCCAGTTTCATCCTTTTCACCTTCATTAAATAACTCACGCATCGTCTCAATAAGGACCTCCTCATCACCCGGTTTATAACCCATGTGGGTGAAGACGATCTGTTTGTCCTGGTTGATTATGAAACTTGACGGCATTGCCTGGACATTGTACAGGTCGCGCAGGATATCATCCGGGTCCATGACAATTACGTACTTCCACTTATGGCTCTGAGCAAAAGGTTTGACATTAGGCACACTTCTTGCCTTATCAACACTAATCGCCAAAAGGTTCATGTTCAAAGCATCAAACTCATCATAGTATGGCTTAAGCGCATCGAGTTCTTTAATGCACATCTTGCACCATAGCGCCCAGAAACTCATAAAGACCGGGCCATCAGCAAGGAGCGAATCAAGACATACGGTATTGCCGTCAACGTCCTCAAGCGTGAAATCAGGGGCATCGATTATCTCTCCTTCATCAGCAAAGGCGAATATAAATGGTATTAAAAAAACAAATGCGAATTTTCTCATTCTATTTCTCCTCAAAAGGACTAATTATTGACTGCATCACTTCTTTGGTATCTATATCCTGAACAAAAACGACTGTTTTCATATCGTTTACCGGTATTGCATGGGAAAAGGTTATGATCGTATCAAGTGTATCAGGATATGTTAGCTCAACTGGAAAAAAATAAAGTTCCTGGCATATGTACATAAACGTTGTGTAGGCACCAGGCAAGCTATCCTGTAGAATCGCTACATAGACAATAATCTCGTCATCCGGGATCGTATCCGCAGTCACAATAGTAAGATCTATGGACCCTGTAGACGGCGATGCCGCAGCGTTATTAATATACAAATTAAAGTACGGCGTCGCAGTACGAGCGATTTCTACACGTGCGGCAAACAAACTATCATATTCCCCAGGGTTAGGTTCCCACACAACGTCGGGGCCGTCAAAAAACACATACCACGGTACCAGTCCAGTATTATAAAATGCTTCACGCTCGTCAGCAGCTGGATTATTATAAGTTCCCCCTATATGGTAGGAAATAATAGCAAGTGTATCACCGTAATAAGATAGTGAATCAGTAAGTGCCCGCTCCGCGAGCGCACAAAACCCTCAGTTATCCTCAGTAAAGATCTCAGCGAGTACGACCCGGTCAGTTGGTTCTGGAAATTCAACTTCCGGCGCATCAGAACAGACACTTAAGAATAGTAATATTATTGCCAATGGAATAAAAAAAACAAGTTTTTTCATAAGCGAATTATACAAACATAAACCCATTTGTCAATAGGAAATTAGTTGTTAGTCCTGTATATTCCGCTTTTCCTCTTACCTTACAACTTACCTTACAACAATCTTTCCAGATGTATTTGCCAGCAGACTCGTAAATTCATAGAAGTAGATGCCTGAGCTCATTGTCTGGCCTTTGCTGTCTCGCACATTCCATTGGACTGCGCTATGCTTGCCCAAAGATACTCCCTTGAACTTCTTGATTCGACGACCTGATACATCGTAAATAGCTATGGTGTATTCCAAACCGGCAGGCAACTCAAATACAAACCCTGTTTCCCCAACACAAGGATTAGGCATAACAAGCACCTGGTTCCTTTTCACATCCGTGTTCACTTCTTCAACCCCGAGTTCAGTTACTTTTTTCATACCGCCCTGCCAGATTTCAAATGTGCTGTCAACTTGCATGCTATCATTCTGTATCCACGCTATAATTGTACAATGATTATCATTCCATATGGGATTTATGGTAAAAGGTTGTGTGACAATTGCATAGTCACTTGCCGGAATAGATACAAGAGTTCCGTTATAGTCAGGCAAGTAGTCACGGGGTACATGATTGTGCCATTCAACACTATTTGGCGCCATGTAATACAAACTGTCTTCAGTAATAACAATTATTACCCTGCCATTAACAGTCGCAGTAGAATCATTTTGCAAATGGACATTAACTGTACCTTCTCCAGTTGACGGTGTATACTCTCCCCACATGGTTATTGTTACCGGCGCAGGCATTGCCATGCGGTCAGTTATCATTGACTCCCATAACATATAGTCAAAACCACCGTGTTGATTACCGTCATACCATAACCATGGTTCAAAGTACACACCATAGAATGGCGGCGGATAATAATGTATCCGTTGATACGCTTCTTCTAAATAGAACGAATCCGCAGAGCTGAAGTGCACATCAACGACAGCGACTCGACCCGGGTATGTCACTGCAATCTGTGCCAGTGTCCCACTGGCAGTTCCGCAATCAGGTCATTCCTCGTCGCCAATATGCTCGCAAACAACAACGCGCTCGGCGGCAAAGCTCGTATTTACGAACAATATACAAAGAACAAGACTTATGAGTACTTTGACTAAGTTTTGCATAAAATCTCCTCTCTTTTTGTGCCTTAATTATATGTAACAGTTTAGCTATCCTAAAATTGTAGTAGCCTGATTTATCAGGCATTGCAATAACGAAGTTATTGCACTAAAAGAAGCCCAATTCACCCCGTTAGATAACTGTCTTCGCCGAAACTCCGCACTATTAAAACCACCATGTATCTAACGGGGTAAATTGGGCAACTACATTATTTTATACCATTTCTGGCAATTTGGCATCATTGTTTTTATCATTTTTTAGAATAGCTTACCTATTACAATTATATACACAATCACTTAAGTGTCAACAACTTTTGTACCCGCATGTACAATCGGTCAGATTCCATTTGACTGCCCCTTGACACAAGCCCCGCCCCCTATATAATACTGCAGGATACAGGTAATTGTACCTATATATAAATAGGTACTAAATCTACTTGAAGATTGGGCAGAAATAGCATAATATCAGTAGAAATACGGAGATAATACTAATGTATAATTTATTTCTTGCAGATGACCACACCGTGCTAAGAAACGGTTTGAAACGTATTATTGAAGAGAATTCAGGCTACAAGATTGTAGGTGAAACTGGAGATGGTTTAGAGATCGTTCATCAACTGCGGAAACTACGTCCTGATATGATAATATTAGATATATCCATGCCTGGCCTGCGCGGCATTGAGGCAATCAATAAAATCAGAAAATTCAATAAGAATATAAAAATCCTCATATTAACAATGCATAAAAATGATGAATATGTTTATGAATGTTTAGTCAATGGTGCTCAGGGATATTTGCTTAAGGACGATGCAGATATAGAGTTGATTGCCGCAATAAAAGAAATACAGAAAAACAAAATCTATATTTCTTCATCTTTCTCCAGTGAGGTAATAAGCAAACTCGTGCAGCATAGAAGTAAGGAGCGAGATAAGAAACAGAGATCAGTCTTCAAAGACCTCTCCCCACGCGAAAGAGAGGTGCTTAAATTGATCGCGGAAGGCAATCAAAACAAAAAAGTTGCCAGGAAACTGGGGATAAGTGTCCGCACTGTCGAACACCATCGGTTAAGCATAATGAGAAAGTTGAACGTTTCTAATACTGCAGGTCTTGTAAAATACTCTATAAAAGCCGGCTTGGTTGAGCTAACGTAATTGTTAACATGAAGAACAGAAGGAAAAGGCGTAAAAGCATCACGAGAACGAGCAAACATCAGGCGAAATCAAAAGTAATCAAAAAAACAGGACTACAAACCGAAGAGAAATATTTATCTGTTCTCACGGAGCTACCCGATATAGTCTATAAAATCGATCAAGATGGACTTTTTACATTTATTAACAACGCAGTTCGCATCCTGGACTACAAAGCTGAGGAACTCATCGGGAAACATTTCAGTAAAATAGTCCACCCGGACGATGTAAAATCATTCAGCAGGCACTTTGTTTTACCACAATATAAGGGTAAAACAACTGGATATGAAAAAGCACCAAAACTCTTTGATGAAAGAAGAACCGGTAAAAGAAAAACAAAGAATCTTGTGATACGGTTAATCCCGAAGAAAAACAGAGATAAAAAACCAGAATCAATTATTGGTGCAGTTATTGCCTTTGGTGACGTGAGTTCCGCAGGATACTATGATACTTGTGTGATGAAAAGTGAAAAGGACTTCCTTGGTACACTCGGGATTATCAGAAATATCACAGCGACCAAACAAGTTGAGGAAAAACTTCATTACCAGGCTGATTTACTTCAAAATGTTTCAGACGCTATCATTTCAACTGACTTCAATTTTAAAATCCAAACTTGGAACAAGGCTGCAGAAAAGATGTATGGATGGAAAGCCCATGAAGTAATTGGACGTAATGTGTACAAAGTCACCAAGATAAGATATCCACATGACACGACGGAACATGTCCTGAAGGAATTTTTCAAAAGGACATACTGGCAAGGTGAAACGATCGAAATCAAGAAGGACCGTACTTCCATTCATGTACAAAGCTATGTAACCTTGATCAAACACCACGACGAAAAGCCAATCGGTACAGTTGCGGTGAACCGTGATATAACCGCGCTCAAACGGGCTGAAGAGCAATTGCAACAATCCGAAGAAAAATACAGAAGTATAGTCGAATTGGCTCCTGATGGCATAATAATAGTTGATAAAAAAGGTATTATTACATCAGTTAATACACCTTACTGCAAACGAACGGGTTATTCTAAGGAAGATATCATTGGCAAACATATTTCAAAAATACCCACTGCACGGATAAAAGATATTCCGAAATACATCAAGATATTCAATGCCCTACTAAAGGGAAGAATATCTGAACCATTTAATTTTCAATGGATTCGCAAAGATGGAACTGTATATTGGGATGAAGTCCATGTTAGCATAATGAAAAAAGACGACAGGACAACAGGTTTTCAGGCGATCATAAGGGACATCACCGAACGCAAAAAGATCGAAAAAGCACTCAGGGTGTCACTAAAGGAAAAGGAAGCCCTTATTAAAGAAATCCATCACCGTGTAAAAAACAACCTGCAGATCATATCGAGTCTATTGAATCTTCAGACAGCGCATATTCATGATGAATACTATAAAAATCTCTTCCGGGAAAGCCAAAACCGGATCAAATCAATGGCTCTCGTACATGAAAAGCTCTATCAATCAAAAGACGTTACGGCGATTAATGTACGTGATTATATAAATGGGCTTTTAAGGTATCTTTGCCATTCATACGGTATAGAACAAAACAGAATAGCGATTAAGACAGATATAGAAGATATCACTATGAATATTGACATTGCAATCCCATGTGGCTTGATCATTACAGAACTCGTTTCTAATTCACTAACCCATGCATTTGTTGAACCACACCGAGGTTCTCATGCAAAAATCACTATTAAAATCCATCTTTACAGGAAAGACAAAGCAGTCCTCATCGTTAGTGACAATGGCATAGGTTTTCCTGATGGTTTAGATTTCAAGAAAACAGAATCACTTGGCATGCAATTGGTGTGTGTGCTCACTAAGCAATTGTCAGGCAATATAAAACTCACCAGAAACAAAGGTACTACCTTTACTATTACGTTCAAAAAAGGGAGTTAGTGTTGTGAGAGAAGATACTGGATCGGTCAAAACGAAAATACTCATTGTTGAGGATGAAAACATCGTTGCCAGAGATATTCAACAGAGACTGAGAAGCCTGGGCTATGACGTCTTATCTATTGCATCAACTGGTGAATCAGCAATTAGCCAGACAGAAAAGAATCGACCCGACCTAATCCTAATGGACATCAAACTAAAAAGCGGTATGGACGGTATTGAGACAGCAGAACATATCCATAACCGATTGGATATACCAGTAGTGTATCTTACAGCATATGCAGATAACCACACACTAGAACGTGCAAAAATCACTGAACCATTTGGATACATTATTAAACCAGTTGAGGATACCGAACTTAAATCAGCTATCGAGTTAGCTCTTTATAGACATACCACAGAAGTTAAACTAAAGCTTGAACAACAGAGAGTAAAGGAACTCACGCATAAAATCATTACTGCCCAGGAAGAAGAGCGCCTGTATTTAGCTTCGGAAATACATGATGACCTTCTTCAGGGACTGGTCGCCGTATTATACTTCCTGCAGATGATTGATCTATCATCCCTAGACCAAAAGACGCAAAACCAAAAAAAAGAACTGATCAAAATCATCAAATCCTCGATCGGCAGATGCCGTGGTTTGATAAGTGAAATAGAACCACTCCGCGAACCCAAAATGGGTTTAATTCAGGCAATAAAAAAATCAATCGACCAAAAGTTCGTCAATGCCGACATCAAGGTTCACTTAGACTACCCAGAAAAAATCGCAAAAATCAATCTCCTCACCAAAACCAATATCCTTCGTATCATTCAGGAAGCTTTAACAAACGTACAAAAGCATGCCGATGCAACAGAAGTTTTTATAAAAATAACAACCTCGAGGGGTAAATTAAGACTAAAGGTCAAAGACAACGGCATTGGATTTAATCCAAAATCGATTCCTTTAAAAACGAGCCCACACTATGGACTCCTCACCATGCGAGAAAGAGCGCAGCTCATTGGTGGCGAACTTACGCTTTCCAGTCGTCCTGGCAAGGGAACAACTATCAAGGGTATTTTTCCATTAATATTCAGGTAATAATCTGCACTGTCTGGGCAGACCAAGAAGCACGAAAAATAGTCTGATTTTACAAAGTAGACTATTAGTAATCCTACCCATATATAAATACGTACTTTTCACGATTGCTTTACCCCATTCAACATTTAGAATATAGAATAATAGGGAAATAGAAATGAATATTATGTATGATATTTTTCTGGCTGACGACCACACAATCATCCGACATGGATTGAGGCGTATAATTGAAGAAAACCCGGGTTATCGAATTGTCGGCGAAACCGGTGATGGTCTAAAGGTAATCTCTAAAATTCGAACCCTACACCCCAATATGATAATCCTGGATTTATCTATGCCTGATCTCAATGGGATTGAGGTAGTCAACAGAATTAGAAAATACAATAAGAAAATCAAAATCCTCATCCTCACCATGCATAGGAATAATGAGTATGTGTATGAGTGTCTGGTCAGTGGTGCTCAAGGTTATATACTCAAGGAAGATGCCGATTCAGAATTAATTTCCGCGATCAAAGCTCTCAAAACAGGTAATATCTACATTTCTCCTTCCTTTTCCAATGAAGTCATCAGAAATCTGATTGAACGTAGAAGCAACGCCGAGCGCAAAAGAGGAAGTGCAATTCGGCGGACGCTGACGCCCCGGGAACGTGAAGTTTTAAAGCTGGTTGCTGAAGGCAATTCCAATAAGAAAGTTGCTGACAAATTAGGCATTAGTGTGCGGACTGCTGAACACCATAGACTGAATATCATGAAGAAACTCGGCGTGACCAATACAGCTGGTCTGGTGAGACATGCGTTGCGAACCAAGGTAATCGATTAATCATGAATTCCCTCGGTATGAACGACCTTCGTACCTCCCTCCGAGGAAGCTGGGGCGTATGCCCCAGCTTCCTTAACCTGAAAACGCAATGAAGAAAAAAACCTTGCTATTTTTGCGTTTCATTCTGATCCTATGTACAGTCCTTGTCATGACGTATTCAAAAAAAGGTCTAGCCTTTCCCTCACCAGGATACACCATCGCCCTCTTGTACCTGATTTCCAACCTTGTATTCTATTTCTTGTCTGAGAAAATATTCACTAAACCCCTTTTCTCATTCTTTGTTTTCTTGTTTGATATCGTCACTATTTCTCTGACCATATACTTTATCCAGGGCGCGCAGACTGACTTTTTCCTTATCTATTTTCTGGTGATCTTCATTGCGTCAGTCAGTCAAGACATTGGAGGCAGCCTACCTACCGCAATTGTGGCAAGCCTCATATACGGATGGCTCATCTATCGATCAAACCCGGGAATCTCAATCCTCAGTCCAGTTATCCTATTGCGGGTTCCTTTCCTGTTTATAATATCACTAATTAGCAGCTACTGGTCAGCAAGCACGCGTCGGGAACTGAAGAAAAAAGACGAACTCGAGAGGTTTAATCGCGAACTCAAGAAAGAAGTAGAAAGGATCGCTTCGGAAGAGATTGCCTTGCACAGATACACTGAAAAAATCATCAGTAGTGTTCCCAGCGGTGTAATTGTCGTTAACGACGATGGTTCGATCACCACGCTCAACCCTGAGGCAGCAAGAGTCTTAGGCTTAAACAAGGCTCAAACAATTGGCAAAGATATAAAGAATATAGAACGTCTTGAAGCACTCTGGAAAAAAATGGCGCAGTCGATTGTTTCAGGATCGATCGTACACAGGGATGAAGTTTCAATATACAATCAAAAAGGCAAATCAATACCCATCGGGCTTTCCATTTCTCCGATAAGTGACTTGGAAAATAGAATTACCGGGTGTGTAACGATTTTCAAAAATCTGTCAGAGATAAAAACGTTGCAGGAACAGTTAAAGCAGGCAGAAAAGTTATCGTACTTAGGTAAAATGGCAAGCTGGGTTGCTCATGAAATCAGAAACCCCTTGGCTGCAATTGACGGCTTTGCCCATTTGATAGTGGATGCCAAGAAACAGGAAAAAATCGCTCTATATAGCGCTGAGATATTCAAAGGTACCGAAAGAATAAATAATATTATTGAAGATATCCTCGCCTTTGCCAAAACAAAGAGGGCAAAACCGAAATTGGCAAAAATAGACTTAATGTCTCTGATTGACCATATTCTCAGGGATATAAACATCAAAACCACGATAAAAGATGGAAAAGCATCTGTCATTGAAGGAGAAACAGAATCCATAAGAAGAGTATTTGTAAATTTGATAACCAATAGTGTAGAAGCCATGGATAAAGATGGTCACCTGAAGATAAAATTCGCCTCAAACAAGAAATGGGTCATTACTGAAATTGTTGATAATGGCGCAGGCATACCAAAGGAAGAACTCAAGAATGTGCTTACACCATTTTTTACAACGAAAGAAAGAGGTACTGGTTTGGGTCTTGCAATTGTCCAGAAAATAATTGAAGAGCACAATGGTAAGATTGATATCAAAAGTGAAGAAGGCGTTGGTACGACAGTACGGGTATTTCTACCAAAGAAGGCTCAAAAAGGGTCAAAAAAGACAGGAACTGATAGGTGCTTAAATTGAACATAATAGACCTGGATTCGGACAACCGATTTGAGCCTCAATTAAAAGAAGGAACAATCAAAAAGGTGCTTGTTATTGAAGACAATACCGATGAATTCAATATTATGCAAGAAATACTTACTGAGGCAATAGAATCATCATTCGAATTGATACGCGTTGACTGTTTAGAAAGTGGCTTGGAGAAGTTATTAGCAGGTAGTATTGATATAGTCTTGCTTGACCTTTCTTTACCTGATTGTCAAATACAAGATACGTTCAGCAAGCTATACGAGCAAACCCCTGATGTGCCGATCATTGTTATGGCTTTGCCAGAAGAAGAATCATTGGCTGTAAAAGCAACGCAGTTAGGAGCAAAGGACTATATTATCAAAGGTAAAGCAAGCAGCTCACAATTGAGATACATGATTAAATATGCAGTTGAACAACACAAAATACAGGATGAGCTTGAGAGCCTTGTACTTATTGACAAACTCACTGGTTTATACAGCCGACAGGCATTTCTTGTCTTGGGACAACACTACCTGAAATTGGCAAATCGTGCTAATAAGGGGCTGATATTCCTCATGCTCAACATTGAGAACCTGAAGAGTATCTCGGATAATTACGATTATCAAGAAAAAGAAAATGCTTTAGTTGATACTGCCAAGATTCTAAAACAGTCCTTTCGCAGGTCAGACGTTATAGCCCGCTACACAGAAGATTCATTTGCTATTATTGCTCTGGAGGCACGCGAAGACAGTAACAAAATACTAATCAACCGCTTGCATCAAAATCTCAACGCCCACAAGTTAAAAAGCAAGAAAGCATATACATTAGCTTTGAATATGGGCACAACATACTATGACCCTAAATCCCCCTGCTCAATTGCCGAACTCATGGCTCGTGCGTGCAAATCCCTCTGTGGGGTCAAATCTTGAATAGTGAATACATGCTAATCGGATTCCTATATGTTTGTTCAATGCTTATTAGATGAATATAAAATCAACTAATACACTGCGGGGTAAGGTAATACCATGATTGTAACGATAGTCTTATCAATTTCTGTACTGCTTCAGTTTATTGCCGCAATCCTTGCATTGAGGCTTATTCGTGTCACCGAGAAAAGTGGATCATGGCTATTAATTGCAATCGCCATTATACTCATGGGTATCCGGCGTTCAATCACATTATTCAGGTTGATTTCAGGGGATTTGATGCATCATCCTGATTTAGCCGCTGAATTGGTTGCACTTGCAATTTCTGTCTTGATGATACTCGGCATAGCATGGATTGCACCACTTTTCCGAACAATTGGAGAATCGGAAAAGAAGGTTCAACATAGCAAAATATGGTTGATCGTAACTGGAATGTTCGGTCTGTTGTGCATATTAGTGTGGTTCAATGAGATATTGGATTTTCCACACATTCTTCTGGGGGCACCGCGTACACCTCTTAATTGGCAAGAAGCGCTTATTGAAATGATAGTGATTACTATTGTCGGTTTCTTCGTGGTATCGAAGATTATCCATTACATCACCGAGCGCAAGAAGGCAGAGGAACACATCAGGCATCTGAACAGCGTGCTCAAAGCCATCCGAAATGTCAATCAGTTGATTATAAAGGAAAAAGACAGAGACAGATTGCTCCAGGGAACCTGCGATGCCCTGATAGAAACACGGTGCTACGATGCTGTATGGCTTGGATTCTTAAAGGATGGCAAGACCTTTGCCATGATCAAAGGTTCAGGTTACAGAAAAGCTCTTTCTCGTTTCCGTGAACGTGTGATGGCTGGGGATCATCCTCCTTGCATTAAAAACGTATTCGCTCAGAATGATATGCTTATGGTCGTGGATAAATCCAGGGAGTGTGGGGATTGTTTCTTCAAGAGCACATGTGTCAGCAAAGGAGTTGCAATCATCCGTGTCGAGCATGCCAATAGGCTTTTCGGGCTGCTTACTATATCGCTTGCGTCTGACGTTACGGCTGATGAGGAAGAAAAGGAACTCCTGAAAGAGATTGCTGGCGACATCGGCATTGCTCTCCACAGCATAGAGCTGGAACAGGCACACAAAAAGGCACAAGAAGACATCAAACAAGGTTTGGAAAAGTTGCAAAGAATTTTGGAAGAAACAGTCAATGCCCTGGCATCAGCAGTTGGAAAGAGAGATCCATACACTGCCAGTCATCAGCAGCGCGTAACCGAATTAGCTATTGCAATTGCTAAAGAAATGCGTTTTTCGCAAGAACAGGTTAAAGGAATCCGCATTAGTAGTCTACTCCATGACATAGGTAACATATCTGTTCCTGCAGATATTATCAGTAAACCCGCTCGGCTAACCAATGCAGAATTCGAAATAGTTAAAGAGCACTCAAAAGTTGGTTTTGATATTTTGAAATCAATTGAATTCCCCTGGCCTGTTGCTGAGATTGTTTTGCAACATCATGAAAGAATAAATGGTTCGGGTTATCCTCAAGGTCTTTCAGATAAAGACATTCTTATAGAAGCAAAGATACTGGGTGTAGCAGATGTAGTAGAGGCTATGTGTTCACACCGACCTTACCGATCGGCTTTTGGTGTAGCTAAGACATTAAAGCATATTTTACAAAACACAGGCTCTCTTTTTGCTCCCGAAGTGGTGGATGTATGTGTGAAACTGTTTAAAGAAAAGGGGTTTAGGTTTGTGTAGTAGGAAGAAGATACCCCACACGGAAGTGTGTGAAGATAGGAAGAGTGTATTTCCAAAACAGAGAGAAGATGGACTAAGACTGTGTTAAATGCAAAGATTCTAATTGTCGAAAACGAAAGGATTATTGCAGAAGATATAAAGAGGACTTTGCAGAATTTAGACTATGCTGTTTGTTCAATAGTAACCTCTGGAGATGAGGCAATTAAAAAGGCAGAACAGGATAACCCTGATTTAATTCTGATGGACATTGTACTACAGGGTGAAATAAGCGGTATAGAAGCAGCAGAACAAATACACACGCGTTTCAATATTCCGATCATTTATCTCACTGCCTATGCAGATGCTAAGACATTGGAGCGTGCAAAAATAACAGAGCCCTTTGGATATATTACTAAGCCGTTTGATGAAAAAGAATTATACTCTACCATCGAGATAGCTCTTTATAAAAACCAAACAGAGAAAAAACTGCAAGAAAGTAAAGCCCGTTTACAGAATATAATAAACAATAATGCTGATGGTATTATCATTGTAGACCGCAAGGGAATTGTGCGTTTTGCCAATCCTGCTGTGGAAACCATTTTTGGCCGCAAAAAAGAAGAACTTGTAGGAGAATTGTTTGGTTCGCCATTAGTATCGAATGAAATAACAGAACTTGATATTGTTGGTAAAGACGGTAAAGCAGTAGTAGTAGAAATGCGTATTGCTAAAATTAAGTGGGAAGGTGAGACTGCCTATTTAGCTTCGCTCCGCGACATTACCGAACACAAGCAGATTCAGCACGATTTACAAATAAGCTTTGATAAATTAGAAAGAATCTTGGAAGAAACAGTCAATGCTTTGGCATCAGCATTTGGTAAAAGAGATTTATACACTGCTGGTCATCAGCAACGCGTGACCCAATTAGCCATTGCAATTGCTGAAGAAATGGGTCTTTCAAAAGAGCAAATTAAGGGAATCCGCATTGCCTGTCTTATCCATGATATAGGTAAGATATCAGTTCCTGCAGAGATTCTCAGTAAACCCAGTCGGCTAACTGATGCAGAATTCGAAATAGTTAAAGAGCATCCTAAAATAGCTTATGATATTGTGAAGTCAATAGAATTTCCCTGGCCTGTCGCTGAAATTATTTATCAACATCATGAACGCTTGAATGGTTCAGGATATCCCCGGGGACTTAAAGATGAAGAAATCCTCCCTGAAACTAAAATATTAATTGTGGCTGATGTGGTTGAGGCAATGTCTTCACATCGTCCTTACAGACCGGCACGCGGTATGAAAATAACATTAGAAGAGATAACCAAAAACAGAGGCATTCTCTATGACCCTCAAGCTATAGATGCCTGTTTAACGCTTATTAAGGAAAAAGGATTCAGGTTTGAGTGAGCTATGAAAGAACCGGAAAAGAAATTCTATCAAGTAGTGGGGTCAAATCTTGAATAGTGAATAGCCCCATCAAGCTCTTGACATATCCCAAATCTTAAGTATTCTTTCCTGTGGCGAGGGCTTTACGTATACAATTCCCAGATGCTTATTATCACGTTATCTGCCGTGGTAACGCTAAAAAAAACATATTTTATGATGATCTAGACCGCAAAAAATTTCTGGAGCAACTTATCGATTCACTAAATACTTACGAAGTAATACTGCACTCATACACACTTATGCACAACCACTTCCATCTACTTGTCCAAACACCGAAAGCCAATCTATCTGAATTCATGCGACGCTTCAACATTTGCTATACAGGATGGTTTAATTATCGTCACCAACAATGTGGTCATATATATCAGGGTCGATATAAATCTCTACTTGTTGATGCAGACTCCTATCTTGTTGAACTGTCACGGTACATACACCTCAACATCGTTCGTGCACAAGGTACTGAACTAACATTATACGACGAGAAATGGAATCTGCTGCACAACTACAAATGGAGCAGTTTACCTGGCTATTTGAATAAATCAAAAACCAAACCATTTGTGAACTATGATTTTATCCTCTCAGTGATCAATGGACGTCGCGCTTATAAACAGTATATTTCTGATGCACTCCAAAAAGGTACAAGAAACCCATTCGAACAACAGCTGTATGGTTGTATACTTGGGAGCAAAACGTTTATAGATAAAATACGGAAGGAACATACTTTTGAAGGATCTACACAGGAACAACCAACATACAAAAAGCTCTTGAGGAGAAGTATTGGTGCTGAATCTATCATCGCGTGCGTAGCAGATGTATTTGCCATTGATAAGGTGCAAATACTCAAGAAACGTGGCTTTGATCCAGCACGGTGTATTGTTGCGGAATCGCTTTATCGTTTTGCTGAAATGAAACAAAAACAAATCGGTAGGTTGTTAGGAAATGTTGACTATTCTTCTATCAGTAATATGCGAAAACGATTTAAACGTTACATCACTGAAGACAAAGAGATAAATATGTTTTTCAAAAAAATTCTAAAGAGATTGAATAAACCTTATTCACTATTCAAGATTTGACCCCATTGCTTCCTACAATAGATTTGCCTAATGTCCTCCTACAACTGTGTAGCCTGCGGCGCGTAACTTACGCGCAAGCCCCTGCTCAGCGATTACTGCTTCATCGTATAACAAGGGGTTAAGCTCTTCATATAGCTCGGGCATCAACCGAATGCCGTATTTCTTTACATATCCACTCGCCTTGTAACCGGCTTTGTGGTTTTCAAAACGTTTTACTGGATTGATGCCGGTCATACCAACATACACACATGGTTTTTCAAAATCGCGACGCGGATTCTCATCCTGCACCTTTCGAAATCTCCTGATACAGTCTTCCAACAATACCACATAGATACTGTAGTGAACTGATTTCTTCATATGACAGAAATAGGCTAAATAAGTAGTAAGTCCTTTGCGGCAAATGGAATAAACTATCTATTCTCTTGAATAATGTGCTGTGTCCTTGTGTATGAGGTCCTCGATAGTTTTCCATAAAGCATCAACATCTGCTGTCATTATCACAAGATTGTGTTTCTTACCATGAAGATCAATTGCTCGGTTCTCTAATATTGTTTCTTGTCGAAAGCCAAGAGATTTAAATGTTTTTATCACTGTATGCTGGTTTTCAACTACCTCTGCAACAAGTCTGTCCATCTTCAAACTAAGTGCGAGATAAAATATCTCCTTAGCCAGCAAAATCCCTAATCCGCGGCGGCGAAAGCTCCTGTCCGTCACAATACGAATCTCTCCTACATTTGGTGGCTGGTCAGTCGTTCTTTTATGTAATGTGGCGTCACCTATAATCCTGTCATCTAGCTCCGCTAATATTGGAATCACATGTTCGTAATTCAGCTTCTGAGCCCATGATTCAATAACTTTAGGATCAGTGACATCATTTTTCAAAAATAACCTATCCTCTTCAGGGAGTCCTAAGAAGAATTTTAGGAGCTTCTGCTCATCTTCCTTGACCATAGGACGGAGAATGACTTTTTCTCCGCTTTTTATAGTAACCTCTTTTGGATAATCTCTTAACATTGATTTCATTCCTCCTTTCTAATAGTTATACGCTCATAGTTGTTTTCACCAATTGTCTTTTACCCTTCCTGAATCAATTGCTGGAGGATTTCCAGTACTTCTTTTACATAATTCTCTCTGACCATCAATCTGCTGGTCTTGAAAAATAATCCTTTGCTCCACTATCTATTGTAGACAGCAGAAATAATTTGTCAATGATGGATTTTATTCTACTATCACAATTTTGACTACTCTGCTTTCAGAATCCTTCTTAAATACCAGAAAGTATGTACCCGAAGATAAATTGGCTCGGTCAAATTTAACTGTATGAAGACCTTTCGCAACTGCGCAATTCAAAATATCTCTCACCTTCCGGCCTAATGCATCATACAATATCAGCTGCACCATGCTTTGTTGGACAAGGTTGAATTGCATCTTAGCCGAAGAAAACATGGGGTTAGGTGAAACCAATAGCGTGGACCGAGATTCTGTTGCATACTCACCAACCCATGGACCACCATCTTCCCGAATATGATAGACATGCTTGGTTCCTCCTGTGCCATAAACCCCCTGTTCAAATAATACGTGAGCTCGGTTATGTAAGTCGACACATATCTTGGGTCCGGCTACTCTCACTGCGTCATTTTGGATTATCGTATCCGGTACCAGGGTCAGCAGCGAATCAGTAACCGGCTGACCACCTGTATCTAAATCGCCGCGAAGCGCTGTATACCACAAATTATGAGCCTGAGACGAACCATCAATATAAACAACTCTAAGATGACCTGTGGTATCAATGGCAACATTTGGACACCATCGCTCAGAACCTTGAGCAAAAATTGAAGGGGCAATAGCAACTGTACCGTCAGGTCTTAGCTTCATGTAATACAACTGGACTCCTGATGTCCAGGTCCGGAAAACAATGTGAACACAGGTATCAGGTGTTGCCACAACCCGAACATGCGACATAACCGAAATGGTTTCAAGTGTGTCCCAGGTCCAAGTTACGCCATAGTCTGGAGAAATCCCATATACTAAAAACTGCCTATCGTCGGCAAAAGTACAATGAAGGTCGCCGCTGGGATCGCGAGCCAGGCTGGTGCGTCCACTCCACGGATCACCACCATAAATGCTATCCAGCCAAATAATGTGCTGGCCATTGGGTCCGAGACGGGTGAAGTAAATAACACTATTCCGTGAGTGGGTAGTGCTAACACAATCGGAGTCATCAGTGACACCTGCATCCATATGGGGTGAGCTGGCTTGTCCCTGACCTAAGATCGGCTGTCCAAGATAGATATTGGTTCCCTGAACGTCCTGAACAATCGGCTGGTAATCAAAGCCAGACCAGGGACGGATAACATTAATTGTATCACCCTCTGTGTTCAAAACGTAAAGATCATGCTCATAGTCGTTCTGAGAATAGTTGTAACGAGAAACCGCGCAATAGACTGTGTCAAACTGGTCAATGCCTATCCGGACATTCAACCACCAATAGTTCCAGTCTGGATAAGTGCCGATAAGCTTGCGCGGTGTCCAGGAACCCTGTGCACTCACAACAGTTAACAGAATCATCGAAAAACACAGAATCACTTTTTTCATAGAACCTCCTCATTCAGATTATCATGAATTCTGGTGTGATGTCAATCCCCTCGAACTCCGTAAGAGAAGTTGGAAAAGGAAAAGGTGGCAGGTCTTGACATTAGACAATTAGTCTCCACATGATTTTTTTCTCAAATAATTTAATAATCTTTTTGAAATGTAGAAAACCAGGATTTGAAAGAAGTAATGTTTTTGGTATTACCGACCCCATATAGAAAAAACCCATGTTCCATAACCTCTCGCGCAATTCCCCAGTTTTCTTTTATTGAAGAACGAACTTCCTCCAGAGTATAAGGAAATACGTCAACACTCAAACCAATTTTCTCTGGTATAAATTGGGGGATACGGTCATCAAATCTTTCTTTTGAATCTTTTAAGAGTATAAGAATATCGGCATCACTTGCTGGTGTTGCTTCATTATTTGCCAATGAGCCAAAAAGAACCACGGCTAATACATTCTTATTACAAGACATATTCTCAGCCCAATGTCTAAGTTTAGCAATAATCTCTTTGCTATTTATCCGAAATACCTTTACTGACACAGAAATTCATTACCTCCTCGCAAATCTTTATTGCCTGGTCAGCATCTTCTTTCGTATAAAATCTATATGCAGGACCGGAAGGGTGTGCGTTTGGATATCTTGTTGGTATATATCGCCATCCTTGATACTGTTACGGGCATGTTGTAGATCAGCTTTTGCTTGCTCAAACCAGTCCTTTGACCTGTTCATCTACCGTATTATAATATATGTACTTTAAATGTCAATAGGTAGTAAAATATAAAAAATAGAGCAAATTTAGCACATTGACATAATTTTTTTATTGAATATAATATTTCACCCTCACCCCGTATGAGGTACGGGGCAGGCTCTTAATCCTTTCCCATCAAGGGAGAGGAGATAGAGTGGAGGTTAACACGCCGGGGTGATGGAATTGGTAGACATAGCGGACTTAAAATCCGCTTCTCAGCAATGGGAGTGCCGGTTCGAGTCCGGCCCTCGGCATTTCACAGCGAAGCTGTGAACAAATACCTAAAAGTCCTAAATGCCTAAATATTAAGGCTTCGTTGTCTGGTTGTGGTTGCGAGAAAAGTTTGGGTATTATAATTTGGATATTGTTTGGGATTTGGTGCTTGGTTCTTGGAACTTGAAGGTTTGTTATAACAAACCTTTCTTTTTGTATTTTTTTATCCTATTGAGCAGGGTTTTATAGGAGACTTTGAGGCGGCGGGTGGTCTCTGATTTGTTGCCACCTGTTTCCTCGAGGGTCTTTTTAATAAGGACTGCTTCAGCTTTTTCCTGACCACGATTGCCAGCTTCTTTTAGACTCCTGGCGCGTTCAACCAACACATCTGCGCTCGTGGTACCTGGCAAAAGCATGTGCTTTGATTGGATAGTGTCTTTTGCAATAATCACGGCTCTTTCAATCGTATTTTCCAGCTCTCGGATATTGCCGGGCCAGTCATAATCTTGTAGCTTCTGATATGCATTGACAGAGATTTTTTTTGCAGAATGCAATCTCCGGCTGAGGATGTGATCAACGAGAATTGGTATATCTTCTTTTCTTTCTCGTAAGTTCGGTATTATAATAGGAAAAACACTCAATCGATAATAGAGGTCTTCGCGAAACCTCTTTTCCTTAACGAGTTCCAGAAGGTCTTGGTTGCTGGCAGCTATTATTCTCACATCGACTTCTATTGAATAAGTACCGCCCAGCCTTTCAAAGGTTTTCTCCTGGAGGACACGGAGGATTTTTGCCTGCAGATTCAAGTCGAGATCGCCTATTTCATCGAGGAATACGGTCCCTTTATTGGCAAGTTCGAATTTACCCAATTTACGTGCTACAGCACCGGTAAACGCCCCCTTTTCAGAACCAAACAACTCATTTTCCAGAAGTTCACGAGGGATGGCAGCACAGTTAAGCGGCACAAAAGGATTTTCTTTTCTCGAAGAAAGCATGTGGCAAGCACGGGCAAACAATTCTTTGCCAGTACCGGATTCGCCTAAGAGGAGTACTGTTGTATCAGTGGGCGCTGCTTTTTTGAGCAGTTCGGTTGTCTTTCTTATCGCCGGGCTTTTGCCGATTATCATAGGTAAACCGTGAATCTTTTCGGCCTCCTCCTTGAAAATGATATTCTCGTAAAGGCATCGTCGTTCTCCGATAATACGGGTCAGGAGACTGATGAGTTGTTCAATGTCAAAAGGTTTCGTTAAAAAATCACAAGCGCCAAGCTTGATGGCTTCAACTGCACGCTCGATCGTACCGAATGCAGTCATTATTATGAACTTTGTGTCGGTGTCAAATTTCTTGAGCTTACGCAGCAGATCCACGCCGTCTATATCTGGCAATCTGAGGTCGATGAGGGCAATGCCGAACTGTTCTTTTTTGAAAACCTGCAGAGCTTCGCGTCCTTTTCTTACCAGGGTTGCTGATATGCCGGCATCTTCCAGGTTACTGCGCAGCATTTCGCCGAAGCTTGCTTTGTCTTCAATGATCAGGACGTCAGACATGGATTATTTTACCCCTCACCCCCGTATCAAGTACAGGGCAGGCTTTTCCCCTCTCCCCCAAGGTGAGAGGGAAAAAGGATAAAAGCCCCTTTGCATGTTCTTTCAAGATACTGTCGTCACTCTGGTTTATCTATAGTGTATTTCTGGACCATCTCCTTAAGTTGGTTTGATACGGTAACGAGTTCCTGGCTCGTCGCGGTAAACTCCTGGGCAGCAGCTGATTGCTCCTGAATTGAAGCAAGTATCTGCTCAGCAGCTGCAGAATTATCCTTTGATATGCTGTGCGAATTTTCTACCTGTTCTATTATGTTAATTATCTCTCCCTCTTCTTTTGAAATCATCTCATTAATAGTCTTGATCGCTAAGTTAAGTTCAATCACGTTGTCTGAAATAGCCTTCATAGCATCGGTGGTTGATTTTACTACGATACTCCCATCGCTGATTGCTCTGTTGACTTCTTCCGTGCTTGCCGTAACGGTCTTTACGGATTCCATCATTTCTTTAATAATTCTGCCGATCTCTGATGCTGATTCCTGCGAACTGTCGGCAAGTTTCTTTATTTCATCAGCAACAATTGAAAAACCACGACCGTATTCACCAGCTCGTGCCGCTTCAATGGAAGCATTAAGTGATAGTATATTAATCTTCCCAGCTATAGCGTCTATTGTATTAACTATCTTATTGATGGCTAATGAAATATCCTGAACCTTGGTCATAAGAGATGTCAGATAATCGTATCTTTTGCCGATCAAATCAATATTATTAATCACGACCTCGCTCTGACTGATTGCATTGGACGCGCTGTCTGACACACCGATCGAAAATTCTTCAATTTTTTTAACATTGCTCACAACTCCGAAACTCACCTCGCTGAGATTCTTTCCAGTGGTGATCGTCTTGTCGAGTTCATTGTACTGCTCATTAATACCTTCAGTCATCTTCTGGGCAGTATTGACTATCTCTGAGGAAGCACCTGCCATCTCATCAGCCGTCGAGGCAATCTGTTCGCCCATGTCGATCAAGCTATTAACTATCCGTTTAACAAACCTCATGAGCTCCGCCTCAGACTCAACAATTCGATTGAAACTCTTAGCAAGATACGAAAGCTCATCTTTCTCTTTATCCGTAACTCGAATGCTAAGATCGCCTTCTGCAACCTTGGCGGAAGCAATACGCATCGCCTTTATCCTCTGCAATGTCTTATCAAAATCACCGACCAAAATCAGGCCAATAAAGGTCAGAAAAACAAGTTTCAGAATTTCCAAATTAATATCTAACCACGGATACTGTGCACTTGTTGCGAGAATCATCACGAGATAAGACAAGTCAACGAGGACAACGGCGAAAAGTCCGTTCTTCCTGCCTGAAAACACAGCAGGATGGATTATTATATAGAAGTAAATCAGGAAAAAGGGAACCCTGATAGATGGTTCAATATGACCGAGCGCGAAACTGAGGAGTAGCGTGGTAACAGCAGTAATTGAATAAGGCATGACAGGAGAGTATATGTTTCTTCTGCACAACATGTAGATTACAAAACCAAAAACAAAAACCAGCAGCGTAATAATTGGTATGATAATAGGAACGACCAAGAATTTGAATAAACATCCTAAGATAAAAATTATTTCAAGCAAAAGGCAAAATGCCATTGTCGAAACAGCACCTTTCAACGAGAAATTCTTGCCTTTTAAAATGTTTTCTTGTTTTATGATATCCATCAAGACCTCCCGATGATTTCTTTCGTCTTCTTCATAGCACAAAAGTCTCCGCACATTGTACAAGTGAACTTAGATTTAGAACGAGACCGCCTGTAGATCTTACCTGCCTTATCTTTATCGACAAGCAAACTGAGCATCTTTTGCCAATCGAGCGAGTACCTTGCTTTTGACAATGCAAGGTCAACATCCCTTGCCCCACCTACGCCTTTACCGATATCTCCGGCGTGCGCCGCCAATCTTGAAGCTATCACACCTTCCCTTACCTCCTCAACATTAGGCAACCCAAGATGTTCTGAAGGTGTAACATAGCACAGATAATCCGCGCCAAAATACGCCGCCATAGCGCCGCCAATGGCAGCGACAATGTGATCATAGCCAGCACCGATGTCCGTCACTAAAGGACCCAATACGTAGAATGGTGCACCATCACAGATATTCTTCTCCAATTGAATGTTCGCTTCGATTTCGTGAATAGGTATGTGGCCTGGCCCCTCAACCATAACTGAAACCCCTTGTTCTCTTGCCCATCGCACCAGTTCACCAATCACGATGAGTTCTCTTATCTGATATCTATCAGTAGAATCGGCGATTGCTCCGGGTCTGAGACCGTCGCCAAGGCTCAGTGTTGCATTGTACTTTTTGGCTAACCCAAGAAGCCGGTCATAGTACTCGTAAAGCGGGTTTTCTTTTTTGTTGTAAGCCATCCACTCGACCATCATGGAACCACCGCGACTGACCACACCGCAGATCCTCTTTTTCTTCCGTAAACCTTCAATACTCTGATTTGTCACACCACAGTGCACCGTGATAAAATCGACGCCATCATCCAGATGCTTTTCAATAACTTCGAAGATTTCATTCACTGATGCGTCCAGGAACGCTTTTCTTCTCTTGCGTGCTTCAATAGCGACCTGGTATATGGGAACCGTGCCGATCGGTACTTTAGACGCCCTAATGATTGAACGTCTGATACGGTTGATATCCCCACCTGTGGAAAGGTCCATGACGGTATCAGCACCCGCCTTTATTGAAACTGCCAGTTTACGAAGTTCTAACCTCAAATCAGCAAGATCAGGAGATGTACCGATATTTGCGTTGACTTTGGTTCTCAATCCTTTACCTATTGCGAGTGGTGTAATACGGTGCTTGCGATTCTTTACAAGAACTATGTTGCCTTGCTTAATCCCACGCTTCAAAAACTGTATTGAAACGCCCTCTCTTTTGGCAACTGTTTGGAGCAAAGACGGCATTATATCTTCTCCACTGACACACCAACTGATGTTTTGGGCACAGCAACAGAAACGAATTTCAGGATAAAAGACATTGCCCTTTCTTCATTGGGCGCCTCAAATGTTAGCAGAAAATCAGGTTTGCCAAACAAAGTCAGAAACTCTCTTATTTTAATATCTTTTGGTATTTCGAGCTTTCTAATTATCTTATGCAACTCATCGACCCTACCAGGGATTACGTCAAGAGTGGAAACGAAAATCATAGACCTCCTTATACAATATTATAATCTAAAATAAATACTTGTCAATGAGCTGCTTGGTGCAGCGTGATGTAACGGTTTTGCTATCCTAAAATTGTAGTGGCCTGATTTATCAGGCATTGCAATAACGAAGTTATTGCACTAAAAGAAGCCCGATGAATCCAGCTCTTTTGTAAAAGGGCGGGATGAATTGGGCAACTACATTATTTTATAGCATTTCTGGCAATTTGGCCTCACTGTTTTTACCATTTTTTAGAATAGCTTACCTATTACAGCGTAATTGCGGTGATTAACAGAAAGATTGCAGAAACACTCGGTAATTTAGCAATTGAACTATCAGGTTATTAAAGGATCTTTTAGGTATGCTTTCTTCAGCGAAGGCGTGTCTCCGGTGAAACGGAGAAATACATTCGATGGGATAAATCAATAGCGTTATGATCGTTTAGACCATTTTGATCGTTAATATCGTTGTTTTTCGCCCTACGCTTTACTCACTACGCCTTACGCTTTTCCCGTTACCCCGTTACTCCGACACTCTATCCAGTATCTACTCTGTTACCTTGTATACTTCGTCGTGTTCGTGCACTGGATTATCTACTTTTAACCCGACTTCATCGCCTTTTTTGGCTTTTTCGATCTTCTCGTGCTCGACCTGCATAGAATTGATTGTCTGGCTAAAATCAGTATATTTGCCTTTTATGTGGATTGTATCGCCGACCTTTACTTCATCGTCATCAACTTTGAGAACGGCAACACTAATCTTCCCAAAATAATGGGTTATCGTACCGATTAGTTTCTCCATCATACCCCCTTTTTCCTTCGGAAAAATAGATGGAAACGGATTTGCCTATCGGCAAATTAAGATGTAGACGGATCTAATTTGACAAAAATTCTGTCTGCATCTGCTGCCATTTGTGTGAATCCTTCATTTTTCAAGCATCTAATCCCAAACCTGTCTTCCATCTTTATTCTATACCTTAATCCCTCTTTCCAAGAACATATGTCTTTTTATCTTTTGAGTCGTAGTTTTTGGAAACTCTTCTTGTCTGACTTCAAACTGGGTAATCTTTTTGTAAGCAGGCAACTCTGCATTGACCTCGCGTACAACATCCTTGAATATCGCCTCGACATCCTCTTTCTTGAGTATTGTCTCGCTTGAAATACTGTATTCTTCGAGCAATTCGTAATCAGGGAATATCAGCGCACATATCGACTCTTTCTTGGTCTTTGCATCAATCCTCGGTACCACAAGCACCTCTTTCACCCATTGGCACTTTATTAGTTTCTCTTCCAACTCCTCAGGATAGATATTCTTGCCGCTTTGAGTGACAATGAGGCTTTTCTTCCTTCCGCTAATATAGAGATAACCGTCCTCATCAAGATGACCTAAATCACCGGTGTATAACCACCCATCCTTAATGACCTCATCAGTTGCTACTTGGTTCTTGTAGTATCCAAGCATTATATTAGGTCCGCGTACGACTATCTCACCAATGCCATCTTTCTCAGGCTTATGGATCTTCACTTCGATGCCAGGAAGTACAATACCGACTGAGGCTATTTTGGGTTTTTCTAAGGGGCTTACCGAAATAACCGGCGCAGCTTCGGTCAAACCATAACCCTGGATAATCGGGATTGCGAAGAGCTTTAGGCCCCGCGCTACCTTCTCAGTAAGTGCCGCGCCTCCGGCACAGGCAAGACGCAGATTTCCCAAACCCATTTCATACCTGACTTTGACAAAGAGCGGTTTGCGCAAAAATTTAAAGACTGAACCGATACTGCTAATGGCATTGAACATTATTTTTTTAGGGATTGAAGCCGCACCAACCTTTCTGTGAACCGCAGCAAGAAATTTCTCGAAAAGCAGTGGTACTGCAATGAGGCACGATACATTCGCTTCTTTCATGGTTGCCACAAGGTCTTTCGGCTTCAGGCTCGCCGGGTAGTAAATAGCAGCTCCTTTAAAAAGTGGCAGTATAAAACCAGCCGTGCTTTCAAAAGTATGGTGCATAGGGATGATCGACACAAGGGTATCCTTTTCAATAATCTCGATTATCTTGTCAATGCATTCGAGGTTACTTATGATATTATTGTTACTCAACATGACTGCTTTTGAAGTACCAGTTGTCCCTGATGTGAAAATGAGTACGGCCAGCGAGTCAGGGTCAATGTCGCCAACCGGCACCTCTTTTGCTACTTCCATATCTTTTATTGTATCCATTAGAATAACGTGTTTGAAATCACTGAGTTCTGGTTTAACATCTTCGATCTTGTCTATATAGTTCTCAGAAGCAATAACCCCCTTTGCTTCGCTATTACGCAGGATATGAAGAATTTCTGCTTGGGAAAGCATACGATCAACCGGCACAACGACCAAACCTGCCCTGACAATTGCCAGATAACCGATTGCCCATTCTGGCCGGTTCTCACCAAAAACTGCAAACTTGTCACCCTTTTTCAAACCCAGCTTCAATAAGTGGTTCTTGAGATAAACGACTCTCTTTTTGAGCTGAGCATACGTGTATTCGGTGTCACCTTTTTTCAAAGCCAGTCGGTCAGGGAATTTTTCCACAGCTGGTTCGAAAACCTCACCTAATGTCCTCGTTTTCTTATTCATTTTTGCACCTCAATTGAATTATGTTTTCCCTTCCCTTTTTTGCTAAAATAGAAACAAGGTCATCAGCTGAATGTTTGTTCCTCAACATGAAAAACTCAATCAACATAGGAAGGTTGACGCCACTTATGATATGAAGATCCTTTGTGTATTTCAATAGATTGTAGCAACTGATCGTACAACTGCCGCCTGGTAGATCAAGAAACATAATCGTGCTTTTATAATCGCCCTTGCTTATTACTTCGTTGATTTTCTCCGTCATACCAGCACAGGAAAACCCCTTATTAGAAATAACCTCAACCTCAGGTTGCTCGCCAACTATCTGCTCAGCGGTCTTGAGTATCGCCTTGGCGAATTCCCCATGACCGATAATAATACCTCTAATCATATCTGGCGCCGTTTTAAATTATCAATGTTCGATTTTGCAATTCTGTTCGAACAAAAATAAAACACAAACTATTTGAAACGGTACTGGCTATTCTATCTCCTCGTCGTAGCGTGAAGTTGGTGCTTCCATTTGTGCAAGGATTCTTTTCAACTCCTCGTTGTATTCTTTAGCCGGATGAACACCTCTGAGTTTTAGCAGATAATTCATTGCAACGACTTCGGCAATTACCGAAACGTTCTTCCCGGGCGTGAGGGGAATTACGATGCGTGGTATCTCAATACCCAATATCTTCTTGTTCTTCCCTTGGATGCCGACGCGTTCAAAATCACCTTTCGTCTCATCCCAAAGCACGAGTTCCATGACAATTTCTATACGCTTGTGCGACCTTACGGACTTCACGCCAAAGATCCTGTAGATGTCGACTAGTCCAACACCTCTTACTTCAATGTAGTGTTTGAGCTGAGCGCTCTTTTCGGCACCAGACCCAACAAGAATATCACCTCTCTGTACAATTTTGACAAGATCATCCGCAACAAAACGATGTCCACGCTCAATCAAATCCAGAGCGCACTCACTCTTACCAGTCCCTGGTTTACCCATAAACAAAACACCGACGCCGTAGATATCGACGAGGGTGCCCTGAATGAATTTTGTGGGTGCCAGCTTGTACGCCAGATAGGTTGAAAGTTTATGAATAAAAGGGGTCGTCGACATAGGGGTTCGCAATATTGGAATTTTCCTTCGTATCGCTTCTTCCTTGAATTTGTCGCCAATGCTCAATTTTTTTGCAACGATGACGCATGGGGTTCCCAATTTCATGATCTCTGCGACGCGTTGATTCCGGAGCTGCTTGGTTAGGGTTTTGAGATAAGATACCTCGGTTCTGCCGATAATAATAACGCGCTCACTTAAAAAATATCCTGTGTATCCGGCAAGTGCGAGACCGGGTCGAAAAATATCGTATGTCGAAATCTTTTTATCCCTTAGATAGCTCTCGCCAACAACAACCTCAAGTGAGAACTCTTCTTTTTTATCTTTGAACAATGTTTCAACAGTTACGAAACTCATTTGCGTTTTGTTTTTTGCGCAATGCGCTTTCTTTCTCTGAATTTCTCCTCGTACTTTATTAGCTGTCGCTCAATTTTCTTGAATACTTCGTTTATGCCGAGATATATATCATGGTTCTTAACTTTACTTGTAATCACCGAGTGTTTCACTGACAAATTCAACTCGATGATACTACGGGCTTTGTCTTTTTCTAATATCAGATCACCGTCTATTATGTGATGAGAAAATCGCTCCAGCTTCTCCACCTTCTTCTTAGCATACTCCTCTAAAGCATCGTCAAGGTGAAAATTCCTTGCCGCGATTTTTAACTCCATAAAACCTCCTTAAAGAACAAATGGCTCAAAAAAGGCGCAAAGAGAACTATGAAGGCTTTTTGTTCTATTCTTATTGCCCTTAATCGTCTTCTCATGCCTTCTTTTACCATCTCATGCCTTGTTTTACCATCTCATGACCTGTTCCGTTTCAAATCTTTCGACAATCCTGAAATCTCAGCGCTTTTTTGCCATTTCGTGGGTGGAACGCTTGGCTTTTCCAAACACATAGTGTCTTTTATTATATTCATTATTTACCCCCTGTCAATGAATGCAACTTATTCTTCAATTTTCCTTCGAAAAGAAAAGAAGAAACAGCAATCCCTGAAGCTCCTGCTCTGCGAACGCTCTTGTAATTATCCGCCGTAATCCCACCAATACCAACAACTGGAATGGTAGCCGCCTTGCATATTGCCCTCAACCTTTGGAGCCCGCAGGTTTTTGCATCGGGTTTTGTCTTGGTTACAAATATCGAACCTACTCCGATATAGTCAGCACCATCTTTTTCAGCCTCCCTTGCTTCGACAAGGTTGTGAGCGGATGCACCAATAATACTGTCATCCCCTAATGCGCGCCGTGCTACGTCTATAGGCATATCTTCCTGGCCTAAATGCACACCATCTGCCCCACATGCCAGGGCGATGTCCAAACGGTTGTTTATGAGAAACTTTATGTCACACGACTTCAGATTATCCACGACCACACGAGCATAATCATAGAATATCCTGTCACTCAACGACTTGATGCGGAGTTGGATCATCGTTGCACGACTCTTCTTAAGAACCCCGATAACCTGTTTTAACCGATGTCTTTTCACGTATTTTTCGTCGAGTACTACACAAAGACTCGGATCAAAAATCCTCGCAAAGTAGTTAATAAACAGCTTTTCAATATCATAAAGTTGGAACCTTATCTTTTTTACCTTATTGCTCACCTTTGGATAAACACACTTCATGGTTTCTTCGAGGATTCTGGAAGACTCTTTGGCGCGCGTAAAATTCGCAATTACCAAATCTGCCATATTTTTCTTGGCCGCTGAGTCAAACCCTGATTTTCTACCAAGGTCTTTTCGACTATCACGAAAGCGCATAATCCCAGCTATTGGCAGGGCTTTTTTCACCACTAAAAACTCCTGCCTAAGATGTCTTACCTGATCAAGCAATCCCCGGTCAATAATAACGAATCTGATAATATCTTCAATGAACTTAAGACATTCATTTAGACGGTTTAGGTTTACATCTGCGATGCGCTCCCACTGCACGTTTAATTATAACAAACTCTGCATTCATGTCAATGGGGAAAGTGTAGTATCGGAGTATGGGAGTAACGGTGTGTCGGAGAAACAGGAGAAGCGTAAGGCATAGTGAGTAAAGCGTAGGACGAAAACAACGATATTAACGATTAAAACGGTCTAAACGATCATACCGCTATACGCAGCCAAACTTCAGTGAAACGTGACTCCAGTTCAGCGTAGTCGCCCGATTCATCGGGTCTTGTCTACAATGTAAGGGCATCGTCTGATAAATCAGACAACTACAGCGCAAGCGGACAAACGTTCAACGCAGCGTGTCTTCAATGAAATGTGTCTTCAGCGTAGCGTGTCTCCAACCTGCCCCGTTAAACGAAGTTGTACGGGGCATTAGCGTGTACTTCCAGACTGTACTCCACGGCACTTGCCGCGTGGATCCTTGTCGTGTTAAGAAAAGGGATACCGAATTCATCTTTGGTAAGAATGAGCGGAAGTTCAGTACACCCGAGAATTACACCCTGTATTCGATAATAATCAATTGTTGCTTCAGGACTAAGTCCTCCGATAATACCGATGCGTTTCACTCCACCTCCAATATTAGAACTATGATACATAGTCTATTGCATTTCATATCCTACACATTTTCATGCTTTCTTTTTGACAAATATATTACATCATTATGGCGTTTATAACCCATCTTCTGAAATGCTTCCATGGATGATTTGTTCCAATCCTCAATTAAACAAGTAATTATCTCAATACCTTTATCGTATAACTTTTTTTCAACCTCCTGGACCAGACGCGCGGCAAATCTCTTTTGACGACGTGCTGGAGCTACAGCGAGTCGATTGATCCATCCTTTGCGCCCGTCATGTGTTCCAAAAATGGAGCCGATTAATTTCCCATTGATTTCTGCTACAAGAAAGATCGCTGCAGTACCTGCCAGTTCACGATCGATATTTTCCCTCTTATCGCGGCCATCCTGTTTGTAAGGTAATTCTGCTTCATCCCATAGCCTAATAAGATCGTCATAATCATCGATGCATAAATCGCGCAGCTTGATCTCATGGCTTTCGTTGTCACCTATACTGGTTTTATCCCGCTGGTTCGGCATGTACAGTAACCTCCACACCTTTTATACGTTCCCTAATGCACTGTTCTACTTCAGTAGCCTTTGCGTGTGCGGCATTGAGGTGCATATCAGCGCGTAATCTGATGTGTACGGTGACCTCTGTTACGCCACCATAATCATGGACATGGATATGGTGAACATCGGTAATCCCTCCACAGGAAAGAGCGAGTTCCTTTATGTCCTCTGTAAATTGCGGTGGAGGAGCTTTACCAACAAGAATACTCCCCGATTCAAAAATAATTGAAATGCCTGTATAAGCAATAAAAAGAGCGATAATGATCGCAACGACCCCATCAATATAATATAACCCAAACCGATACAGGATAAAACCGATTATAACAAGAATTGTAGAAATGGCGTCAGTGCTATGATGCCAGGCATCCGCTTTCAAAGCCGACGAGTCGATAAGTTTACTAAGATTAAAAGTTACCGCCGATAATATTATTTTAGCAATTATCGTTATCGTCAGCACGATAACGATGCTCCATCGGAATTCAACAGGTACGGGGTTTTGAAGTCTATTAATACCGTTGATGAAAAATTCAATACTAACAACTATTAACATACAAGCAATTACGATTGAAACAATCTGCTCTACTCGACCGTGACCAAATGGATGTTCCTTATCAGGCGGTTTTGCTGATACCCCGAAACCGATAACGACGATCAATGATGTTGCAACATCGGATAATGAGTGTATTGCATCGGCAACAAGTGCTATACTATTGACTGCCATACCGAAGAAGAACTTGACCGCGGAAATGATGAGGTTTACTATGATGCTTAAACCACCGGCAAAATACCCACAGTTTTTCCTCTTATCACCTTTATCAAGATGAAACAAAGAAACTAATATTTCAGTAATTTTGCTTCCCATTGTTGAATCACATTATAGAATAATCACAATAATTGTCAATGTATCAAAAAAGCTACTTCTCTATCCCTTCTATTTACTTTTTAACTCTTTATCAACGGCAGATCTTAACCGACCAAATGACAAAGGCTTTTTGGTCTTTGCAGCAGACAGATAACCCTTGGTTAAATCCTCAACAGTAGATTCCAAAAGCAACATAAATTGAGTATAGGCAAAGTCTCGTTTTTTACTATCCTTTCTCCCGTATATAATAGACAAAAGGTCTTCGATCATCTGATCCATGCCATACAATTTCACGTGAAGCAATTCGTGAACTACTAATTCGTCAAAATTGTCACATTTTGGTTTATTATTTACTAATAGGACTGCTTTTTTGTCATCCATATCAATTTTTATGTCCCCGGACTTGCGCCATTTCTTTTTTACTATCTTAACAACAATATCCCAATCCCGAAGGCGTAGGATATCCTGCCATTTACACAAATATTTCTCTATTGTTTTTTTATTTACCTGCATTCTCATATTCTCCTGCTCAGATTACTATTATCATTGGTTATCAACCTGCCTCAACCAAGCCAGAAAATCTTTTTTTCCTGCCCTTTCCACCAAACCATTGTCAGGAAATAATGCTTCCCAGCCATTTTTTCCAGCAAAATTTTTAAGTCGCTTTTGAGCAGTTACTAATGTTCTTTCCAACTTTTTTCTTTGTAGCTCGAGTGATACAGGCAATACTAATGGTATTTTATAAATACTTTGTCCAACCTCACACAATTTTTTCCGGCCCCTGATCTTCAACATCGTTTTTTTCACGCACTATTATATATTGTAGAAAATTAAAAATCAAGACTTCATTTAATTTTATCAACTGGCGTATGTACTATTTATACTTGACAAGATGAGATATATATGTATAATTATTTCTGTAAATAATAAAAAAGGATTATTTAAAGAAATGAACTATTTAGAATTTAAAAAGAAAGTAATTGGTTTTCCTGTATTTTCTACCAGTCATCTTAATAGTCTGGGAGAAAACAGACAGGTGTTGAGAAATCAGCTAACTAAATGGCAGAAAAAAGGACTGGCAATTAAATTAAAGAAGGGATTGTATATCTTAAATGAAATTGACCGTAAAATCACACCATCCCGTACATTTCTGGCAAATCAATTATATGAACCTTCTTATATTAGTACAGAATATGCGCTTGGATTTTATGACCTAATTCCAGAACGAGTTGCTGACGTAACTTCTGTCTCTTCGAAGAAAACTATGACATTCGAGAATAAATTTGGCAGGTTTATTTATCAACATGTCAAAATCACATGTTTTACTGGTTATAGAACATTGCAGGATGAAAATGGCTTAAATTATTTTATTGCCGAGCCAGAAAAGGCGTTGGTTGACTTCATCTATCTAAACCGCTCTCTGTTCGGCAACAAAGATAAAGAAATCTTCGAATCCCTGCGTCTACAAAATATAGAATCTCTAAGTGTTAACAGGATGATTAAGTACGCTAAAATCTTTAAGAATCACAGGTTTATGGATATCATTAAATTACTAATTAGCGCCATTTCAAGTTGGAAATGATGCGTTTCCCAAATTATGTAGTGGTCGAGCTTGCTCGATGTTTGCAGAGTAAACTCTGCCACTACAAATTTGACCATTATACAGAAATAAAACACGGGCTATCTATAACGGCGCTAAAGTCATTAAAGAGGTGTAATTATGATGGATATTATTGAAAAATTATTGCAGAGTAGAAAATCAAATGAGGAAAAAATCAACTGTTTGAGAGAATTTTTACAGGTCTTGATTCTAAAAATCATTTATAATAAGGGATATTTTAAGAATTTGAGTTTTGTTGGTGGAACCGCACTAAGATTCCTTTACGAATTAAAAAGGTTTTCTGAAGACCTGGATTTTTCACTCATCGAAAAAAAGAATTATACATTCGACAAGTTTTCTGTAGATTTATATAGAGAACTCGAAAATTACGGGTTTAAATTGGACACTAAAAAGAAAGACTCAAAAACTGTTCAAACTATTGATCTGAAATTTAAAACCATATTACATGAATTGAACCTATCGCCGATTAAATCACAAAAAATTTTCATTCGTCTTGAGATTGATACCAATCCACCAAAGGGCTGGACTACACAAGTTTCGTTAATTAATAAAACCTATATTTTCACTATAACCCATTTTGATTTGCCATCGCTTTATGCTTTAAAACTTCACGCCTGTTTTTATAGAAAATACACAAAAGGGAGAGATTTCTATGATCTTATCTGGTATCTAAGTAAAAAAAGTGAACCAAATTATTTATTATTAAATAACGCTATTAAACAAATTGAAAAAAGCATCGTGAAAATTAACAAAAACAATTTCAAGGATTTCCTCTGCACAAAAATTGAAAAAATCGATTTTAAAAAAGTAAAAAGAGATGTTGAACGATTTTTAGAAGATAAAAATGAATTAAGGCTTTTCGATAAAAACTTGATACTCAATACTATAAAATCATCTTACCTCTGATTAATTAATTAAAAATATCTCTTTGCAAAAATATTTTGCTATCCAGAATCGCTTTTCTTTTTAAATATCTCTGTTATCTCATCCATTTTACTCTTCAAGCTACTAATTTCTTTATTTATTTTCAGCTCCAGTCTGTGAAAATTAGACTGGAGCAGATTTACCCCACCTGTAATCAATGCAGTAGCAATGCTCGCGGCAATGAACAACAATAAACATCCTATACTATATGCCATAAAGAGAAAAATACCCATAGGCAATATCACCTTTTCCCCTGCGATATCCAACTCTCTTATCTCAGGATTATCCGGGATAATCTGTTTGAAAACCTCTATTCCCTGTGGATTAGTAAATATCTTGTAAACATTGATAACAGCCCATAGAGCAATAACAACTCCAACAACAATTAAAATTATACCGATAAAATCTCTAAACCCCTTGCCAGATTCGTAAACCTCTGGTCTGCTATATTGTCCCTCTGTCATCATAAACTTTCCTTATTCATTAAATAAAACAGCTTCAATTAAAATCTGCTCTCAATATTTAATTCTTCTGTCAAATCATCAAGAGTGTATTCTTGTTTTCTAACACGTAGATCAAAATACAAAAGGACCAAACCCAGGATAACAACCGGTGTTCCCACTATCGTACTGATCAACCAACCGAGAATCGGTATCACGCCAGCAACAGAATTAATACCGAACATAATGACTGCAAACATTAGATTGATACCGAGCACGCGCCACCAATTACCTTTTACCAAAGCATAGCTCTTAGAAAGCGCCTCAGTAATACCAGTTCCTTTAATCACGACGTACGGTAAAGCAAAGCACCAGTTCACACCAATATAGATCGCAAGAGGAATGCCGATAATGGTGAGGGTAAGACCACCGACTGCCAGACTTACAAGTATACTGGTTACAAACGCAGTGCCTAACTTGGACCAGGCATACGCGTAAGAATCGCTAAAACCAATATCTGTAGCATGATACTGCACGGCGATGAAATACATGAGAGCGCATTGAACCCAAAGATTAACAGCAATGAAAACAGCGATGGCAAACGCACCTCCGGCAATTATGTATGGTAATACGGCGATTATTTTATCACCCTCACTTAATAGCGCAATCAGAAAACCAGCCCCATACATCACCACGATGAATAATACATTGAGGACACCGCTGATCGCCGCGATCGCCCAGAGTTTTAAATAGTGTTTTTTATAGATACGCCACGCTTCTGAAAGCATATCTTCAAGTTTTCTCGGACCGAGGTTGATTTCTTGTACTGTGGCATCAACAGATGCCTTATCTACCGGAGTCTGATGTTCTGTTGTAGCCATTAGAAACGAAGGTCTTTTGCCCATAAGTGGGCGTATTTCAACCCGCTTGCAGTATTGAATAATACCACAGTTTCACTCTCCCGGATCCAACCATGCTGGCGCAGGTGCTTGAAGGCAACGAGGGTTGCTCCTCCTTCAGGGCAACAGAAAATACCCTCGGTGCTCCCGATCTGCATTATCGCTTCCATCATTGCATCATCAGATACCGCGATTGCAGTACCCTTACTTTCCTTTAGTGTACGTAGAATCAAAAAATCACCGATCCCTGCCGGTACGCGCAAACCATCGGCAATGGTTTCAGCGTCACGCCACGGGGTGGCGGTATCTTTCCCTTCATTGAATGCGGTCACGATCGGTGCACACCCCTTTGCTTGAACCGATACCATACGCGGCAACTTCGATTTTATCCAACCAAGATTCTTGAGTTCTTCAAATGCCTTCCACATGCCGATAAGACCAGTGCCGCCTCCGGTCGGGTAGATGACAACATCAGGTAAGTTCCAGCCAAGTTGTTCAGCTAACTCAAAACCCATGGTTTTCTTGCCCTCTATGCGATATGGTTCTTTGAGCGTTGACATATCAAACCTGTCATATTGTGCTATATCATGAGCTGCCTGCTGACCGCAGTGAGTAATATAACCCTCCACAAGTTTTACCTGAGCCCCTCTGGCTATGCATTCAACGACAAAGGGTTTGGGTACATCCTTGGGCATATAGACAAAGGCTTTCAAACCACCCAGCGCAGCATACGCGCTCATAGACACCGCGGCGTTACCAGCTGACGGCACAGCCAGTTCTTGTATCCCGAATTCACGTGCCCGGGATACCGCAACGGACATGCCCCGGTCCTTGAATGAACCGGTTGGGTTCTGGCTTTCGTCCTTGATATAGAGATTATCAAAATCCAAAACTTCACCGAGGCTTTGGGCATGGATCAATGGCGTGAACCCTTCATCAAACGAAAGGATGTTCTTGTTATTCTGCAGGGGAAGCAATTCTTTGTAACGCCATAGGTTTGGTGCGCGTTTTGCTATGTCCTCGCGTTTGACTGCTTTAAGGACCTTTTTCAGATCATAGAGAACGACTAGAGGCTTACCACAAAACGAACAAAGATTCCAACGTCTATCCGCCTCCAGCTTATTGCCGCATTTTGAACACTCTAAGTGACTGACGAAAGACATGAGAATTTAAGATTCTATATTTAAGATTTTAGATTTCATTTCCTTTTCCTTGCAACATTATTGACAAACCTAGTCACATCCAATGCAAATTGCTTTGTGCGTTTTTTCATCTCTGTCTTTGTCATCTTGTCGATATTTATATCATATACCTAAATAAGTACATGTCAATGATTGACAGTGATATATTAAATTTTAAATCAAGAATCTTAAATTTTATGCCTCTCATCCATCTCTTATCTATCATCCACCATCACCCATCTTCCATCTTTTAGCGAGCATAGTCGCAATGGTGAAGTAGTTAATGACCTTCTGTTTTATGCGGTCATAACGATAGCAAAGATCAGGCTTTTCGAGAACCTTTGTTTTAAAACTCCTTGGCGTATCCGTGATGTAAACGCCTTCTTTTTTTAGCAGCAAGTTACTGCGGCCATCGCCGCCAAAACCAAACTCATAACCTGCTTTGCTAACTGCTCTAACAACTATCGGGTTTACTCTGTTAAAGGGATAAGATATGCTTTTGCAGTCACCAAGTTTCTGTTGCAAAATTCTCCTGGACTCAAATACTTCGTAGTTAACTTCCTGTTCACTCATCCTTGCAAGATTTCGATGGTTCATCGTATGCGAACCGAATTCAATACCCCAATCTTTCATCTCGTATATCTTATCCCAGGATAGATGCTGGACACGCTTACCCATGATACTAATATCCCATAAATTATCCTGACCAATGTAATTGACAATAAGAAAAACAACAGCTTTAACACTATATCTCTTGAGAATTGGAAATGCGTAGTCATATACAGTATCCTCACCATCATCAAAAGCTATAACAACACCATCATCTTTCTGTCCGGGGACAATAATCTCTACCCCTTTATCCAAAATTGATTCCAAAAAACGCGCAAACTGCTCTGGTGTATTCCAGGTACCACAGAATTGAAATTTAGGAGTTATCCTGTGGAACTGTAGAGCTTTCATCCGGTTAGAAAACCTCGCCATTTTCCGAGGGTACATGCCAATGTTTTCTCTGGTTTTCTAACGGGATTTACCACGAGCCAAAACTAACCAACCAATGATTGCCAGAACGACCAAAGATATCCCGGAAACAATAAAGATAGCATCTTTTCTTACGAACGTAGTCAGAGAACCAATGAATAAAGATCCCACAGCAATCAAACAATGGTAAATCCAATCCCGAATAGAAAACATCCTACCCCGCACCAGTTCATCTGCACTTCGATGAATCAATGTATCCTGACCAATGAATATCGGGGATATGGCGAGCCCAGCAACGAAGATTATCCCTGCAAAAATCAAATGATGCGTGATAAAAGGAAAAAGAACCAGACCACCACCGATCAAAATAAAACAGAATAACATTAAATCCTTAAGGTCAAAGCGGTGACCCATAACGCCAATTAAAAAAGCACCGACGAGCAACCCGATCGCTCCAGCTGAGGCAAGTATCCCGACACCGCTGGTGCCCCAACCCATATCCTGTTGGATAGTCGGTATGACAAGCACATAAATAACACAAGTGCCTATTATCATCAGCACAATCGATGACATGGCAAAACCGAGATCTTTCTTCTTAGGTATCATCTGCAAAGCGTGTTTCAGCTCATGCCAAATCCCTAATAAACCTTTGCGTACAAGGAGAAAAACCCCCCTGGCTTCCAGGTGTTTTTCGCGCTTTGGCGGCTTGGTTAGCTTAACCTTAATTAAGTAAAGCAGGAAAGCTGAAGCGCTAAAGGTAACAGCATCAAGTATAAATGCAACAGTCCAACCAGCCAACCCAATGAGTTTGTACCACATATGCCAGTCAACAATCAACCCACCGATAAGCATACCGAGAAAAGTAGCTCCCCTGCCCACAAAATTCACGAGCGAGTTGGCTTTCAAAATACCACCTTTAGGTACAAGGTTTGGTATTATGGAATTCCTTGCAGTATTAAAGAAGAGGGTTAAAAGAAACATAAAAAAGACCACGGCAAAAACTGGATATATACTATGTGTGCTAATGAATACTACTGGAATCAGAATTGCACAAACCATTCTCAAAGCATCACAGATTACCATAACCTTTTTCTTGTTCCATCTGTCGACCAAAACACCAGCAATAGGGCCGAAAATAATCACAGGTAAAGTGATTGCGATAATCAATTGCGACAATAAAAACGATACGCTCCCAGGGTAAAGACCGATAATGCCAATAAGTGCAATATAATTCAACTTATCACCGAACTGGCTCACCGTCTGTGACAGTACAAATATCGAGAAGTTCTTATTCTTCAGGGCTTGCCACATGTTTAATATCCTGTGTGTAACACTTCAGCATAGAAATCCAGGATTCTTTTCGTAATAATCTGCCAATCATAGGTTAATGCCTTTTCCCGACCTTTAGCCCCCATTTTTTTCATCCGCTTTTTGTCCTTAAGCAAACTGATGACCTTTTCTGCCAAAGACTCCGCATCACGTGTTTTACAGAAAAGACCTTGTACACCATCTTGCATCACAGTTTTGTACCCCGGGTTATCAAAGGCAACTATCGGTTTACCTGAAGACATCGCTTCAAGTAAGACAATACCAAAGCTCTCCCCACCTGTAGCCGGGGAACAAAAAATATCACAGGATGCGTAGTACTTTGGCAAATCACCGGGGCTTACATAACCAGCAAATATGACGTGCTCTTTGATATGTTCGTCAACATAACGGCGATAATAGCGTTCAAGAACACCAGAGCCAACAACAATAAGTTTGGCACTTGGGAATTCCCTGAGAACCATTGGAAAAGCCTGAAAAAGATACTTCAACCCTTTTCTTGGCTCAAACCTTCCGACAAACAGTATTTTTGGCGAGAATTTCTCTAAGTACCCTATTGATTCAATATCTGGTCTGAACCGGTTAGTATCAATACCATTGGGAATTATGCGATACTTACCTGGAAAGTATTTTGAAATAGAATCACGGGCTACTTCAGAGACCGCTATGAGACCGCTTATCTTCCTGAAATACTGTTCCAAAACTGGTTCCCAAAGTAGATATCCAAAACTATCCTCGTATGCCGCATGAAATGTGACTAAGTTCTTTGCATTGGAATATTTCAGCACATAATAAGGTAGCACCGGCGCCAAAGGGCCATGGATATGGACAATATCAAAATCCTCATGGTCCAGGAAACGCCTTAATTTCCACGGTATTGTTAAACTGAGGTTGAAGATAGAAAATGACTTGTTCTTTGGGAACAATATTCCCCTGCCCAGTCTTGTAATGTTTTCATCGACATATGGATCATTTTTGCCAAAAGAAGGTGCCATAATCTTCGCATCATGCCCCATATTCCTCAAAGACTGCCAAAGATGCAACATATGTTCAGGAACACCGCCCGTATGGGGATAAAAATCATCGGCGACTATTAGTATCTTCACTCCGCCCCTCGCATTTTCAAACACAAATCCAGCCCCTTTTCCTGAACTCTTCTACCCCGTGCATTATGCTTTACCATCTAACCTCCAGCTAAGAGGGGCTGGGTTCATTGCGTTCCTGTATGACCGAATCCACCACTGCCGCGTTTTGTCTCTTTCAACTGGTCGACCAATATGAATTCAGCCTGTACAACACGGTTGAGAACCAATTGCGCAATACGATCACCAGATTTTATGCAGAAAGGCTCTTGCCCAAGGTTGAAAAGTATAACCTTTACTTCACCGCGATAATCAGCATCAATCGTCCCTGGTGCATTCAAAATACCGATCCCATGTTTCATTGCCATGCCACTGCGCGGCCTGACCTGTGCTTCATAGCCTTGTGGCAACTCGATTCTAACACCGGTCGGTACAATACAGTATTTCCCCGGTTCAAGAACGACTGTATCGTCAACATCAGCATAAAGATCACAACCTGCCGCCTGCTCACTCTGATATTTCGGTATGAACTTCCCTGTTATCTTCACTTCAATTTTAGGTATTTTGGATTTTAGGTATTTCGGCATTTAAATATTTGCCCCTTCTTCTATCCATTCTGGATGGAAAACAAACCATTGGTCAGGATATTTCCTTATGAACTTCTCGAATTTGCTAACCATGCATCTATTGAATGCATCGGCATTACCGTTAAAAACAATAGATTCCTCAATGACGGCGCGATATCGCGTCCGTTTATGCGGCGCGTTAAGTACCATGTATGCAAAGACTACCGGTAACTTTCTTTTGATTATCATTTCTGCCAAACCCTTAGGGATATTTCTTTTTCCGGAAAAAAAACGTACAGAAATACCGTTCTTCATGATATCGCGATCCGCAAGTATGGCAAGAACCCGATTGTTTTTGATTATGTCAAGGAATGCATAACCAGCCTGAGTAACTGGATAGGTCTTCATACCTGTGCACTCTCGGTGTTTTGTGTACAGATCAAACATGTCATCATCAGTTACTTCGACTAACGCGGTCATCGGTATTCCGCGGGCTGCCAAATATGCACCGGCATAATCCCAATTCCCAAGATGGAGGCTAATCAAAATACAGCCTTTGTGTTGGAAAAACGTCTTTTCCACATTTTCATAGCCAATGCATTCGACACTTTCAATAAGGTCACGCTTTGATATAAAGGCAAGCCGAAAAAAATCCGTCATGGCAAGGGCAAAATTCGTAAATGTTCTCTTTAAAAAAAAATTCAGTCGTTTTGAATCAATACGCTCATTTGAAAAAATATGCGCCAAGTTACACTCGATGTAACGCCGCTTTGTTTTAAAAAAACAACAGTACAGAAACCCTATACCAGTTGCAATCTTATCTGCAAGTTTCACGGGCATAACATACACCAGTGCTACGCCAATTTTTTGCAGCTGCGCAACCGGGTTCATGTACCAGGTGTTTAATCCTTATAAGCTTGAAGAGCAGCGCCTAAAACCTCAACTGCTTCCTTGATATCTTCACTCTTCAAGACATAAGCAACGCGCACTTCACTAACGCCTTTGTTTTGCGACGAGTAGAAACCATTGGCTGGAGCGAGCATCACGGTCTTGTTGTTATAAACAAAGTCGGTCAAAAGCCATCTGCAAAATCTATCTGCATCTTTTACCGACAACCTCAACACACTGTAAAAAGCACCTTCTGGCTTGTGTGCATAGACCCCCTGAATTGTATCCAGCCTTTCGAATAACAAATTCCGCCTCATCTCGTATTCCTTAATCATTGGTCGTATGTATTTATCGATATTTTTGTACGCGGCTATCGCGCCAATCTGTTCAAGGGTAGGTGGACAAAGCCGCGCCTGTCCGAATTTCAGAAGTCGGTCCATAATCGTTTTATTCTGACTTATTATCGTACCAACGCGCGCGCCGCATGCTGAAAACCGCTTGGAAATAGAATCCATAACAATGACACGGTCCTTGATCTCAGACATAGAAAGTGCACTTATCTGACTCTTGCCATCATAGACAAATTCCCGGTAAACTTCATCCGAAAGGAGATACAAATTGTACTTCTTGCAGAGGCTGTTTATTATAAACATCTCTTGCTCAGTGAACACTGTTCCAGTTGGGTTGTTTGGCGTGTTTATGAGTATCGCCTTTGTTTTGGCAGTAATCTTAGCCTCAATGACTTCCTTAGATGGCAAGCGGAAGCCATCTTCGACTTTGGTCGTGATGGGAACGAGCTCCAACTGCGACATTACGGCAAAGCCATTGTAATTTGTGTAGAACGGTTCAAAGACAATTATCTCGTCGCCCGGATCAGCAACTGTCATCATCGCGAAAATAATTGCTTCACTCCCGCCAGTGGTAATCCACACATTATCTATGTCAATGTCAAAACCCAAATTCCGGTGATAATCAACGACCGCCACCCTAAGATCAAGCAATCCACCTGAAGGACCATAGCTGAGGACGTCTTCACGAAAACCAGCAATCGATTCAAATATCTCAATAGGAGTTTTAATATCCGGCTGTCCGATGTTCAGATGAAATACGCGTTTGCCTTTTTTCTTTGCCTCATCGGCATAAGGAACCAGCTTGCGAATTGCCGAATATGGCATTTGCTCTGCTCTTTTCGATAATTTCATTTCAGCCATGCAGAATTATATATATCTAACTATGAAAGTCAATATGAAGGCAGAGCCCGACAGGAAACTCTCACACCCTGTCCCCTCACCTCTTCCCCTTTTTAGCTTGATAAATCAAACGACTACAGGTTCTTGCAAAAATGTAGTTGCCCAAGGGCAGATATTGACTTTTAACTAATCAAAGATATACTGACCATATGAAGATAAAAATATTAAACCAATCAATAACAGATTTTGAAGGAGATATTATTATTGTAAATTTATTCGAAGGTATAAAATTACCTGGTGGTGCAACCGGTGCTGTAGATAAGGCACTTGATGGAATGATCACAAAATTAATAAAGAATAAAGAGATTATTGGCAAGCTTGGAGAATGTGTAGTATTACATACCTTTAATAAAATAAAACCTGATAAAGTTTTGATTGTGGGACTCGGAAAATCGAGTGAATTCGGCTTAGAACAAATAAGAAAAGCATCAGGTGCTGCAGCAAAACAGGCAAGAAAGACAAAAGCGAAAAAAGTTGGTACGATTGCCCACGGCGCCGGCATTGGCGGCATTGAACCAAGACTGGCAGCGCAGGCATTAACCGAAGGTTCTTTGCTGGCATTGTATGAATTCAAGAAATACAAAAAGTCAGACAAGAAACCGATTATCCATGTTTCAATCGTTGAAACAGACCGCAGAAAAATCCCTAAGTTAAAGAAAGGCGCAGAAACCGGCACGATCCTGGCACAAGAGCAGAATATTGCCCGTGATTTTATCAATGAACCTGGCAATAACCTAACACCAGAGAAACTCGAACTCAAATTGAAAAAAACGATAAAAACCCTGGGTTTAACTAAGACCATTCAGTATCGAGTTTTAAAGAAAAAGAACCTCGAAACATTAAGAATGGGTGCGCTGATGTCAGTTGCAAGAGGCAGCAATAACAAACCCGCGTTCATTGTCCTTAGATATAAGAACGCGCGTAAGCCTCTGACCTGTCTCATCGGTAAAACTGTGACATTTGATTCAGGTGGTATCTCTTTGAAATCTCCTGCTGGTATGAGCCTCATGAAAGGCGATATGTCAGGTGGTGCAGCGGTGATTGGCGCCACCCTTGCATTAGCCAAGGCAAAAACCAGGGTAAATCTAATGACTATTATCCCAGCCGTAGAAAATATGCCATCGGGCACCGCGTCAAGACCGGGCGATGTTGTTACGGCAATGAACAAGAAGAGCATTGAAATAATCTCAACTGACGCAGAAGGTAGAATGACTTTAGCCGATGCTATCTGTTATGCTGAGCAGAAAAAAGCCAGAACAATAATCGATATCGCAACATTGACTGGAGGTTGTGTGGTTGCGCTCGGCAACATCGCGGCGGCAGTCATGGGTAATGACCAAAGGCTGATCGATCTGCTGCTCTGCTGTGCAGAAAAAACCGGTGAGAAGATGTGGCAACTTCCCTTATTTGACGAATATGAAAAGCAAATCAAAAGCGATATCGCTGACGTTAAAAACTCAGGCGGTCGAGGAGCCTCTGCTATTACCGCAGGTTTATTCCTGAAAAAGTTTGTCGACAAAGCACAGTGGGTCCATATTGACATGGCGGGCAAAGAAATAAGTGAAAAGGAAAGCTTCTATACCCCAAAAGGCGGGACTGGATACGGCGTCAGAACTCTTTTTGAACTTGTCCAGAAACTCTAATAGCCTTGTTAATCCTCTTTGTCATAGGGTTTAGTCTAAACAGCGTAGCAACGCCCATTAGCTATTATACTCTGTCCAATGCTGCATTCACTGCATTTCGCGGTAATTATCAAGTATTTATTGAACCCAAGGATATCGGAGAAATCGCTATTTTCAACTGTTCTGCACGATTCTCTGATTGCGGTCTTGGCTTCTCGAATATGGATGAGGGTATTGAGCGAAAAAATTGGGCAAGTATAAGCTACCATATACGAAAAATACCGATCTCTATAGGACTTAATGCCGGAATCATTAAGGTTTACGACAATACCGACGGCTTACTTGACCTGGGGGTCTGGTACAGGAATAGACTCTCACTTGGCATTACTTATTCCAATATACTTAATCGTGGCAAGATACTTAGGGCAGGTATCTCCTATAAATGGAAGCAATTCATGGCAGGCGTTGAACTTGAAGACTCAATACGTAACCAGAGTCTAACACCATACGGAGTAATCGGCATCATACAACCGGTCGGAGACTTCTGCTTAAAAGCCTATGCAGGGGTCAGTCAGCATAACTTGGATGCCGGACTCGGCATCGAATTCAGAGATTTTATAAACGCCATGGTTTTCTTCACGGATCCGATCAAAGTGCTTATTGGATTTAATTTTCGACCGCCGGTAATAACAAAAACGGTTACGGTTGTTGACACGCTGCTTGTTAAACAACCAGTTATTGTCGAGAAAACCGTCATAAAGAAAGAACCAAAACCTCCCCCGGTCAAGCCGCCGTCAAAAAAAGACAAGCAATACTGCGAAGAACACTACTTGAAGGGCATTGAATATTACGTAAATGACCTTTTAGAAAAAGCAATCGTCGAATGGAACCTGGTTACTAATGTCTGTTCTGATTATAAGGATGTTAAACGCTATCTTGAAAATGCACGCGCAAAGTTGGACTTATTGAAAGAATAGTGGAATGCATTAGATAGTATAGAACTAAATAACCAATTTTGAACTTACAACACTTGAAATATACTCCACTTTCAAAACGCATCTTGTCCACTTTTATCTTTGGATTAATATCTGAAATGGCATTGACAATATAGAAATTATGAATATAATAACGCTGGAAAGACATGAGGAAAGTGGTTATACACAACGTTGCATATAATTGGTGGGTATATACAACGTAAAAAAACAACCGAAAGGAAGGAGTAATGAGCAAAAGTTTATTTGAAACAGCAATAGAAACACTTGATAGGGTTGCGAAAATGATGAATCTCGATCCAAATATTCTTGCTGTTCTGAAAGAACCAGAAAGAGAATTAAAAGTCGCAATTCCAGTAATGATGGATGATGGACATATAGAAGTGTTTACAGGCTATAGAGTGCAGCATTCAAGTGTAAGAGGACCCTGCAAAGGAGGAATAAGGTATCATCCAGATGTTAACCTGGACGAGGTTAAGGGTCTTGCAACACTGATGACACTCAAATGTGCAGTTGTAAATCTTCCCTATGGTGGTGCTAAAGGCGGAATCAAGTGTGATCCATTTAAAATGTCAAAAAGAGAGCTTGAAAACATGACCAGGCGTTATACAGTAATGATTATGCCAATTATTGGCAGCAGAAGGGATATCCCGGCTCCTGATGTCAACACAAATCCAGAAACAATGGGATGGATAATGGATACGGTCAGTATGTTTGAAGGACGCACGGTTCTTGAAATTGTCACGGGTAAACCACCTGACCTGGGCGGTTCATGCGGCAGATTTGAAGCAACTGGAAGAGGAGTAATGCTTTCAACTATCCAGACGCTCAAGAAAAAGAGATGCGATCCAGAAAAAACAACCGTGGCAATCCAGGGTTTTGGCAATGTAGGATCCATTGCAGCAAAACTCCTTGCTGAAAAGGGGTGCAAAATAATCGCGGTCAGCGATGTAACAGGTGGCTTGTACAATCCCAAGGGGCTGGATTTAAACAGTATTCTCAAATATATAGAGACATCGGAAAACCATCTGCTGAAAGGCTATCACAAGAAAGGCACTGAAACGATTTCCAATGAGGAATTGCTTTTACTGGATGTCGATGTACTTATCCCGGCTGCACTGGAAAATCAAATCACCGGAAAGAACGCCTCCAAAGTAAAAGCAAAATTTATTGTAGAAGGAGCAAATGGACCAACAACAACAAAGGCAGACAGCATACTCGAAGAAAAAGGTGCGATAATTGTACCGGACATATTAGCGAATAGTGGTGGTGTTGTAGTCTCATACTTTGAATGGGTACAAGGCATTCAATGTTTCTTCTGGGATGTCGGACAAGTTAATTCAAACCTCGAAAAAATTATGACAAATGCCTTCGACAGTATTTGGGCGCTCTCTGAGAAAGAAAAAACAAATTTGAGAAATGCCGCATTTATGATCGCTCTTAAAAGAGTAGGGAACGCACTCCGCGAACGAGGCATTTTTCCATAGACAATATACTACTCAGAACCTTAAATAGTTTAATTTGATAGTTCTCCATAGCTTGCTACAGAGTTTCTTCTGTCATTCCCTGGCAAGCCTGTCCTCTGATCCCCTGATCAAGTCAGAGGACAAGCTTGATCAGGGGAACCAAGGAATCCAGGAAAATGACGACATACATTGAGCAGTATTTGATTAAACTATTTAATGGTTTCCTTAGTAACTCCCACATGGATTCAATGCGAAGTTGTAAAGATATTATGAAAACAAAAAGGGGGCGGCTAAAAGCCGCCCCCTTTTATTATACATATACTTCGTTAGAATATATCGATCATGCGGGCGAGTACTGCCTTACCCCGGTAGTCTGGTAAAAGCACCGGCGCCTTACGTGATGTTTCAATACCAGCCTCTTTAAGCAACTTTACATAATTGTTCAAATGGTCGATCGACAACTTACCGTATTGGGGATTAGACTTAAGATATTCCGCGGTTGAAATCCCTGACCTTCTACCAAAAACAAGACAGTCAAGGGTTGAGTTACCCATAAGACGGTTCTTACCGTGTACACCGCCTGAAACTTCACCAGCGACCCAGAGACCGGCAATATTAGTCTTACCCCAGGGATCAGTCTCAACCCCACCATTCTGATAGTGCAATGTAGGAAAGACAAGAACTGGATCCTTTCGGATGTCAAGGTCAAACCGCTGGAACATCCTGAACATACCAGGGAATGATTTCTCTATTGTCCCTTTGCCGTTCTTGAGTTCAATCATCGGCGTATCAAGCCAGATACCGCGCATGCCGGTTGGTGTTATAATACCTTTATCCTTTACATAGCATTCACGGATGAAACTTGAGGCTTCAACGTCACGCGGTTCAAGAGGAAAAACGAACGCTTCGCCGTCTTTGTTAAGTGGTTGAGCACCCATGCTCCTCAGTTTCTCAGTTAATAATAGACCGATTATTTGCTGCGGGTATGCCGCGCCAGTTGGATGGTACTGAACCGTATCCGTGTCTCTAAGTTTGGCACCAATCCGGTAGGCAAGGACTACACCGTCGCACGTAGCACCATAATGATTTGTTGTTGGAAAACCCCTCACATGGAGCCGTCCAAAACCACCGGTTGCCAGAATCGTCGCCTTTGCCTGGACAATCTTGTAATCACCAGTCTCAAGGTTATATAGCACCGCACCAGTAACTCTATTGCCATCAGTAAGAAGTTCAACGACCGGTAAGTACTCGAGGTATGGGATTTCACGATTTCTGAATTCATCTCTGATCACTCTTAATTCCTCAAGTCCTGTGTAGTCTTTGCAGGCATGCATTCTGCATCGTGACGTTCCGCCACCGCCTTTCTCGACAAAACTATTGTCCTTTTCTCGATCGATCATTGCACCCAAATCACAAAGCCATTTCATAATGAACGGTGCATCTTTTACCAGTTCTTTTAGCACATCCGGTTTATTAGTGAAGTGACCACCACCAATAGCATCCAAAAAATGACGGTCCGGTGAATCATCTTCACGGTCCGCCGCCTGAGTACCGCCCTCAGCCATTATTGAATTGGCATCGCCGTGGCGTAATTTGTTAACAAGGAGTATCTTATTTTTATCAATACCTGTGTCATTTGCCCATACAGCCGCTGTGGTACCGGCCAAGCCGCCGCCAATCACAAGGAGGTCAACCGTGTAATCCGGCTTGCTCACATCCATTTCATTACCTTGTATCAATGGATATGCCTCAAGTAAATCCGCCACCTCATTTGGCGCCATGTCACCCTTATTCGGCCCGAGGGCAATTGCACGCTTGCCGCCAGGGGCATAATCAGGATGTAGCTTAAGAACTTCATCTCGCTGTTCCATGGTCATCGCCTCGGGCGTAAAATCTTTGCGCTGAGCCCTCGTACTATTAACAATATCAATATGTTTTCTCATGTATTCTGGATAACCGCCAATAAATTTTAGTTCAGCCATGTTTGCCCCCTTTTATGCCTTTTCTATATCCCGTGCGGTATAAAGCTTTCTCAATTCTTCATTACTCGTTTTCACAAGCTTATCGAGCTCCGCATCGAATTTGCCGCTTTCGATTTCCTTGACCCTATTCAGACAGTACCCAGGAATTGGCGTCTCGTATTTTCCATGCAGTCTTCTAGCCAACTGAGCATAATTATACTGGGCAAGTTCTGCTGGACAACGTATAGCACACAGACCACATTGAATACAATCAAAGGAAAGTTCAGCCATCAATCCAACATCACCCCGTTTGCCTGCCGCAATATACTCCATTACATCAATATCTTGAGGGCATGCTTTTGTGCAAGCATTACACCCCAAACATCTAAGAATCTCAGGATAGTTGGTCAACAAAGCCTCAATGCCCGGGGCAAGCTTGTTTATGTCATAATTCGCTCTCTCTGCCGGGGTGAACGGTATCTGGGTCAGGTACATCCCCTCTTCGATCCTTGTCTGACAAGCCATCGCCGTTTTTAAACGATAGTCACCTTCGATCCTGTAAACGGTTGTACAAGCACCACAAAAACCAGCCCGACAACCGCACGACCGAACAAAACGGTATCCTGAAAACTCCATCGCCTGCATTATTGTAAGACCAGCAGGAACCTTGTATTCTCTACCCAATATCCAAATTGTGATCCAGTGTTCAATGTCCTTCTCATCGATTCCCGTAACAACCGACTTATTTGATTCGGCAATTGCATCCATTATATTATCTTTTTCAGGCATTTCTCAAAAACCTCCTTTTATTCCAATGATTCATAAATTCGAATAAAACAGAAGTGCATAGAACATCTTTATGATTTTGGTAAATCAGAAAATCTGTTTATTATAGTCAAATAGCTAAAGATGTCAACTGTCCTCTATCGGACCCTCTGTAGTTTTCTGAAACTATAATGAAATATGATTTCCACGCTGGATTCCATTCTTGCTAGTCATTGCGAGACCGCGGCACGCGGTCGTGGCAATCTATGGTTTATTCGTATCCTCGGACATTGCTTCCCCGTATGTTTATTAACTGACGGGGCAGGCGCTAACGCTCGCAATGACATAAGAGGACTCAGTCCTTTATCTTGTTTGAGGAATGCCCACATCTTTCCTTACTCGCCAACTTCTCAATGTAGCTGACGATCAAACGCTTTGTCCTTTGGATATCCTTCAGGCAAACGACTTCCACTGGGGTATGCATATACCGCAGTGGAATCCCGATAACGCACGTCGCTATCCCTTCACGACTGAAAGCAATACCTTCAGCATCTGTACCCGTGTAGGTTGGCAAAGGTTCAATCTGGTACGATATGTCATTTTCCTTTGCAGTTTCGATAAGCAGGTCGCTAAGTTTTTCAGGTATTGTAGCACCGCGGCCTATGACTGGACCACTGCCCAGCGGGTTAATCTCATGGTCTTTCAAATCTGGATGTTCGGCAAGTGAAACATCGACGACAACCCCATAGTCAACCGGTAAACGGTAAGCATGAATCCGGGCTCCAAGACCAGTGTATTCTTCCTGACTAGTAGCAACGAAATATATATTAAATGCGCGTTCCCGTTGCGCCAACTCCTGCATCACGAGTATGCCGCAAGCAACACTGGCACGGTTGTCAAGGGATTTCACAACACGCAGGTCGCCCTGCAGCTTCATGTATTTGCCAAGAAAGGAAACACAATCACCAACTTCAATAATATTTCTCACCATGCTCGGTGCTAGTCCAGTGTCGACAAAGAGCTTATCAAGTGGCAAAAGCTGCTTGCGCTCTTCTTTGGGTACCAGATGCGGCGGCTTGGCACCAATATAACCTTCTATCGATTTACGACCGTGAACCATTACTTGCTGGGCTGGTAATATGCTAATGTCAATACCTCCCACACTACTGAGACTGAGTCGACCAGCGTCGTCAATAGAACTCACCATGAAACCGACTTCATCTATATGACAGGCTATCATGATACCGCAATCTGTTCTGCCCTTAAGATAACCGCTAACACTACCATCCTTCTCGATCGTGCCTTTGATCTGCGAACGCTGCAATTCACCATAAATTACATTTTTCACGTTCCCGGCATATCCTATTCCAGTTGCCAAAGTCAGTTTCGCAAGCAGCTCATCAATGTGTTCCATCAGTCCGACCCTCTTTTCTTTTACCCTTCTGCATGTTTAGTGGTTTATTAGCTTCTTCTTCAACCAATACACAAAATACGAGATTACCCGTCTCAAAAGAGAGCATCGTTGTCACACGTGCACTCACGGTTTTATTTATGTACTTCGCACCATTATCCACGACCACCTTTACGCCTTCGATATAACCAACCCCTTCGGTGTGGTTTATCCCTCTTTTCAGAATCCTGACGGATATGAGTTTATTAGGTGTAAAAATGGGTGTGAGTAAACGATAGAGATCTCTAATATCAAGGATCTTTACGTGAGGGTATAGCTTTGCGTACCTTAGAATTTCATCTGATGTCGTAATGACCTTGGCGCGCCTTCGACGCGCCAATCTCAACACACAATCTTCCTCAACTAACCCATCACCCTTTACGTCAACGAACTCGACAGTTGTATTTCTCTTCAGTATCTTGATTGACCGGTCGCCACGGGGTCCAATAAATTTTTTAACAATGAATCGCACCAACTCAGGAATTATTATCTTACCGTCAAAGATCCTCTTATCAAATAGACGAATAACGCGGCCGTCGATGATGCTTGATGAATCCAAAACAAATCTATTTTCGCGCTTAAAAAATATCATACTTCCTCCTGCTAATAAGCAGCCAAAACTTTTTAGGACAGACTATTTCTTCAAAGTCAGTCTTACCGCCTCTTTCACATCGGCAACACCTACAATCTTCATCTTCATGCTGTTTTGATGGGCATTCTTTTTCGGCACAATCGCTCTGGTAAAACCCATCTTCTCAGCTTCTTTTAGCCTGGGCAATATCCCATAAACCGACCTGACTTCGCCACCCAAACCGACTTCGCCAACTACTACGGTCTCTTTATCAACTGCCGCGTCTTTTACTGAAGAAGCGATCGCAAGGATAATCCCCAAATCATTCGAAGTTTCAATGACCTTTATACCTCCAACCGCATTGACAAAACAATCAAATCCGTAGACCCCTATCCCTGCACGACGTTCTAACACTGCAAGAAGCATGGAGAGTCTTTTATAATCAATGCCCGTCGCCACTCGCTGTGGGAAATTGTAAAAGGTGGGGCTGGTCAGAGCCTGAACCTCAACAAGAAGTGGTCTTGAACCTTCAATAACTGCAACGGTAACTGATCCTGAGTAGGTTGCATCCGACATAAAAAGATACGAGGGATTGATGACTTCCTTTATACCTGATGCAGTCATTTCGAAGATGCCGATTTCATTAGTCGAACCAAAACGGTTCTTGATCGCACGGATAATGCGGTACTGCTGGTTACTGTCACCTTCAAAGTACAGAACTGCATCAACCATATGCTCGAGAGTTTTTGGACCGGCAATAACACCATATTTCGTGACATGACCTATAAGCACGGTTGTCACACCCTTTTCTTTAGCAAACCTCATCAATGCACCACCGCACTCCCTGACTTGAGCAACACTACCTGGCGCTGACGACAAACGAGACGTGTAAATCGTTTGGATTGAATCTATTATCATTAAATCCGGCTTATAAGCACTAGCGCTTTCAATTACCGAATCGAGTTGCGTCACAGTAAGAACACTGATCCCTTGAACTCCCATGCCCAATCGTTCAGACCTCATACGCACTTGATAGGCGGATTCTTCTCCATTAACATAGAGTATCTTCTTACCCACGCGTGCCATCATACCAGATATCTGCAACATCAAGGTTGATTTACCGATCCCTGGATCACCACCGAGTAGAACTAAAGAACCTTTGACAAAACCACCGCCCAGCACGCGGTCCAGCTCGCCAATCCCAATCCCGGTCCGCGTTTCTTTACTGTAGGGTATTTCTGATAAAGGCAGTGGGTTCACCACCTCTGACTTTCTTAATACTTGTCCGGACTTTGTCTCAATGACTTCCTCAACCATTGTATTGTATTCGCCACAGCCCGGACATCGTCCAAGCCACTTTGGCGCGGACGCACCGCAATTTTGACAAACAAACCTGGAGTTCATAACATATTGTTAATCGTTGTTTGGCGTCGCCGCCCGCCCCGTTAAATATGAAAAAATAGCATCTTCAATCACTTAGAATACCTTTATATTAATGTATTTCTGAGGATTTTCCTTGATATCCTCAATAAGGCTTTTCAAAACCTGGTTGGTCTGCCTGACTTCTTCATACAACTCGTCGGACTTCATCAATTTACCCACGGTTCCATCACCACTCAATAATACCGCCAAGGAATCTAACCTTACACTTAGGTGCTCGATCTTCTCAGCAGGACCTTTTACCGCTTCAGCTAAAGTCTCGAGGTTTCTATTCATGTCCCGAGTCAGCTTTGTAGCTATTTTATTCAAATCAAAGTCGCCCAGCTTGAAATTCTTGATAAGCAACATCAGACTATCCAACTGTGCTCCAAACCCTTCAAGATCAAGTCCGCCGCCTGTTCCATAATATACACTTGCGGTCTTGTCAGACGAGCCTGGTACGATTTCCACATACCGATCAGCACCTAATATACTGATCGACTTGATAGAAATCTTTGAATCTTCGGGTATTACGATATCGCGGTCGATCGCAAGAACCGATTTAATTTTGTTCTGGTCAATCTTCAGATCCTTGACCTTGCCTTTTTCCATCCCATAAACCATCACCGGATCACCAATTCTTAACCCCAAAACATCGTCAAACATGACTACTACATCATAGGTATTTCGTAAGCCAAGCCTACCAGAAAACCATGTGTACAAAAAAACAAAGAGGATTATACCGACAATGATGAAGATACCAACAAACGTCGCTTTAATTTCTTTAACCATTATAGACTTCCTTTTTAATCTGTTCCAGCTTGCTGATCTTACCCTTTTTCAGCAGATAGATGTCATCGCCTACTTTTTCTGCGGTATCGAGGTCATGGGTGACAACAATACCGCTCTTCTTATAATCCTTTTTTAGAGCAATAATAAGCTGCACGATCCGGTCTCTCATTACTGGGTCAAGACCCGTGGTCGGCTCATCATAGAATAAATATTTCGGGTCCAAGGCAAGTGCTCGACCGACTGCAACTAAGCGCTTCATACCTCCAGATAGGGAACCGGGATAAAGCCTTTCCTTACCAGCCATGCCGACTATCTCTAAAATCTCTTGGACTTTGTCCCTGACTTGTCGGCTCGATAACTTGGTATGTTCCACAAGCGGTAAAGCAATATTCTCACATACGTTCATCGAATCGAACAACGCAGTGCTTTGAAATACAAAACCGACATGTTTTCGTATGTCGTAAATCTCATTTTCTTTAGCCGCCTGAATGGATTTGCCATTGAATAACACTACCCCGCTGTCAACCGGCAATATTCCCAATATCGTCTTGAGAAGAACCGTCTTGCCGGTACCTGATGGTCCAAGGATAACAACCAGACGTGCTTCACCCACGGTAAAACTGACATTATCCAAAACAATGAGGTCGTCAAACTTTTTTGATAAATCCTTGACTTCTATCATCCAAAGATTACCACAGCTACCAGGAAATCCAGCACAAGGATGAGAATCGACGCCGTAACAACCGCATAGGTTGCTGCCCTGCCGACTTCTTTGGCGCCGCCCTTAACAATAAACCCAAAATAACAACCAGATGCACCAATCACGAGCGAGAAGAATAGCGATTTGACGAGTCCTCCGAGAAAATCACGCATAGCGAAAAAGTGGATAATGCCATAACTGAACACACTGAACGGTATATTCAGAAAATAATGCGCATACACGGCGCCACATGCCAAAGCAACAAATTCAGAAAAAATCGTGAGGACCGGCAAAGAAATAAACGTACCTACAATACGCGGTAGACCAAGGAAACGATAAGGATCAATAGCCATGATCTCCAGGGCATCAATCTGTTCAGTAACCCGCATCGTGCCGATTTCTGCCGCCATTGAAGACGCGCAACGACCACTCACCATTAACGCGGTCAGGATCGGACCGAGCTCTATCAAAACCATCCTGCCCACCGTGGTACCGATAAGATAACGCGGTACTGTACCTACCATCTGATAGGTTGATTGAACCGTGGAAACCAAACCCGTGAATGCCGCGATAATGATGATAATCGGTAGAGAACCAATGCCAATACTGTAGACTTGTTCCAGTATCCTACTTTTGCTCGTACGAATTTTCCAAGGTATGAACAGACTCCGGAAGAAAAATGTCGAGAAATCACCGATCAGATTAAAAAGATTCATCCTCTACCTCTTCCATAGCCATTTCTTCACGGGTCGTTAGAGGAGCAAACAATGTGAAATCACCCTGAAACCCCAGTTCCAACATGCCGGTTGGTCCATTACGTTGTTTTGCCAAGAGCACTTCGGCAATACCTTTCTTATCAGTTTCTCGGTTATAAACCTCTTCGCGGTAGATGAAAAGTACGACATCTGCATCCTGTTCGATCGCTCCGCTCTCTCTCAAATCAGACAATAATGGTCGCCTATCCTTACGCTGCTCGGGCATGCGCGATAACTGGGATACGACAAGCAAGGGGATATGCAGTTCTTTTGCCAATGCCTTTAGCGCCCTTGAGATTTCTGATATTTCCTGGGTTCTCGATGTTGAACGGAATGTTTGCGGTCCCTCTAAGAGCTGCAGATAGTCGACTATCAAAACCCCTATGTCACTTTCTGCCTTTAGCCGCCGCGCCTTTGCCTTCAGTTCATAGATTGACAAGGTCGCTGAATCATCGATATAGATCGCTGCCTTGTCAAGTTTGCCCGCACCCGTGGCAAGATTAACCCAATCTTCATTGCGCAACATACCACGCCTTAAGTTCCTCAAACTCACCCTCGCCTCGCTACAGAGAAGTCTTTGGACGAGTGCTTCGCCTGACATTTCCAGAGAAAATATGCCAACTGGAACGCTATTCTCAATCGCTGCATAAGCAGCAATATTAAGAACAAATGCCGTTTTCCCCATTGATGGTCTGCCGGCGATAACGACAAAATCACCCTTTTGAAAACCCGATGTCATTTCATCCAGTTTGTAATAACCAGTTTCAATACCGGTTATCATACGCTCGCCGCGCATCGCCTCAGCAGTTTCCAGTATTTTAGTAATATAACTCCGGATATGAACGGGTTCTTTTCTCAAACCAGTTTCTTTAATTTGAAACACAGAGTTCTGCGCGTAGTCAACAAGTTCTGCAGCTGCCTGACTATCCTCAAAACTCTTTTTCAACATTTCCATCGACGTCTGTATAATACTGCGCTTGATTGCCTTGTCGAGAATTACCCTGGCATGATGTTCAACATTAGCCGTGGTTAGCACATTAGCAACTAAATTCGACAAATACTCGGGGCCGCCTATATCCTCGAGCATTTTATTCTGTTTGAGCGAGTCTGTAACAGTCACCAAATCGGCTGTGACGTTCTCGCCGAAAAGAGTAAGAATCGCCCGGTAAATTTTCTGATTGGTCAGCGAGTAGAAATTGCTTTCATTGAGAATCTCCATAACCTTAGGCAATGCCTGGGCATCAAGCAACATGGCACCGAGCACAGCCTCTTCAGCTTCTAAAGAATGTGGTGGTACGCGCTTTTCTTCCATGTCTTATGGTTTATCTTTATTTGCGCTTTTTACGGCGCTTGCTGAGTGCTTTGATGCATTCGTCAAGAATGGTATTGGCGAGCTGCCATTTCGTAATTTTGCCAAACGAAATAACCTCACCATTGTTCTTGAGTATTTTTGCGTGGGTGGTTTCACTATCTACTGAAGACGAACTGTTCAAGATTATCATATCACATTTCTTTGATATTAACTTTGTCTTACCTCTGCTTAAATGCAGACTGTCTTCGAGCGAAAAACCTACAACCAGCGGAGACAATTTCATTTTGGTCAGTTTCTTAAGCAAATCCTGGTTCTTTTCCAACCTAAGACTGAATTCTGTACCATGGAGTTTCTTTGTCTTCTTTGTCTTTGGACGATAATCACCAACTGCCGCAGCCATTATCAGACAATCGCACCAATTCATATGTGCTTTCAGTCCTTTCAGCATCTCATCAGAGGTTCTGGTGTATATGATATCCATATCCTCAGGGAAATCTACAGTCACCTCACCTATTACACCTTTTGCAATACCGCCGCGGCACGTAATGGCATAGAGAAGTTCTCTTGCCATACGACCGGACGAACGATTCGTTATCACTCGAACCGGATCAATGTTCTCTTCAGTACGACCCCCGGATACGAGAAATCTCATATTGTTGAGAGATTTATACCCCTGGCAGAGCGCAAGGATTTTTTTATGGATAATTGTAATAGACGGGAAACGGCCTTTGCCTATTTTACCCGAAGCCAGAGCACCGCAGCTTGGTTCCAGAATATGAAAACCGGCTTTGCACAACCTGCTCACATTTTCCTGAACAATCTTGTTTACCCACATACCGCTGTCCATAGCGGGCACGAACAATATAGGTTTTTGAAAAGAAAGCAACGTAGTTGAAAGCAAATCATCGCCAATGCCGCACCCTGCTTTACCGATGATATTCGCCGTAGCTGGAGCAACGACCAGCACATCAGCCCACGATGACAAGGTCAGGTGTTTGATTCCTTTGGTTAGCACGAACTGGTCAATATAGACTTCATTTGCTGATAAGGTCTGGCAGCTCATTGCAGTGACAAAATGAAGTGCCGACTTGGTGAGCACCACCTTTACTTCAGCGCCATTCTTTCTCAGCAGTCTTATGAGTTCTAAGGATTTATATGCGGCGATAGAACCGGTTATGCCTAAGGCAACATTCAATCCTGATACCTAATCTTACCTGCGAACAACTTTCTAATCGCTTCAAAGATGGGATTAACGTGTCCTTCTAAAAGACCCTTTACCTGATCATCTTTCAGTTTCCTTGCTTCCAAGGATGTCACGTTAATCGCTTTGTATTTGTTCTCAAATCTTTCATATATTTTTTCAGTTGGTACAATCATCAAACCTCCTATCCCATTCTATATACATACAGATGTATGTCAACACTGAGGTAATTGTTCAAAACTTGGTGAATATAGGCGGGGTCAAATTTCTACATTCTACATGCGATCTTTATCTTCTTCTTATACCAATTGCCATGTAGAATGTAGAGATTTGACCCCATTTCGCCATTTTAGTATTCAATACCTTTACGCGCGGACGCGCCATTCTGGAAGTGATGTTTCACTTCCTTTATCTCACTTATCAGGTCGGCATATTCAACAAATTCTTCGGGCATATAACGACCAGTAAGAACAAGTTCTTTTTTTCGTGGTGTTTTTTTCATCAGTTCAATGACTTCCTGGACCTTGATAAGTCCAAAAGCAACCGCCACGTTGATTTCGTCGAGAATGACGATATCAAATCTCTTTTTTCTAATAACCTCCTTAGCACGCATGAATGCCTGGCGCGCTAAACGGATATCTTCCTCTGCAGGATTTTCTGGATTCACAAAATCAGGGCGACCGTATTGTTCGATAACCAAGTTAGGCAGGTGTTTAGCTGCCTCAAGTTCGCCGTAGTTAATCTTCCCTTTCATGAATTGAATCATTATTACCTTGAGACCGTGGCCAACTGCCCTCAGCGCCAAGCCCAAAGCTGCAGTTGTTTTGCCTTTACCATTACCAGTATATATCTGGATCATAAAAAATGCCAAGCGCAAAGCGCTAAGTGCATAGTGTAGGCAATTACTGGCTTACTCATCGTTTCCATCTGCTTTGCCCTATGCTCTTTGCGCCATGCAATCATTATCTCTGCCTTAAGTGGCACACACCAGCAACTACCCTCATAATCTTGCCGTCTGAACGCATAACTATCAAAGCGCCATCCCTGCTGATATCAAGGACTTTACCCGACAGCTCTTTGTCAGGCATCTCAATAACCACCTGCTGACCAAGTAAGATTGTATAGTGGCGCCATTCGGTTAACAAATCAGTTACTTTGTTTTGCTTCAACATAATATAGCAATCATCCAGTTGTTTGCACAATGTATCAAAGACCATTTTTTTTTCGAGATGTTTCTTCGTCTCAAGAAATACAGAACTCGCAATAGCTTCAAGCTCATCTGGAAACTCACGTATGTTCAGATTGACACCGATACCAAGAATAACTGTTTTATCAATAATTTCAGTAAGGGTGCCACCGATTTTCTTGCCATTGAGCACAATATCATTAGGCCATTTAATACCTGGAAGGACCCCATTCATATGCAATGCCCTGCATACTGCAATACCGGCAATGATGCTAATCAATGAAGGGTCAGGGGGACGCAGGATGACCGACATCCAAATGCCACCCTCAGGTGAGTACCATTGCTTACCAAATCTTCCGCGGCCTCCAGTCTGTTGATCAACAAGGATCACTGCGCCTTCTGGAGCGTCCTTTATGAGCGTTTTTGCATACTCGTTCGTAGACTCCAGGGAGTCAAAGTAGTATAGTTTGCTGCCGATAAGCATAAAGGGAACAGGCTACTTTTTATGTTTGCCTAAATATCATCGCCACTACGGTTATGTCATTACCACCCATACTGGACATCATACCATAAGGCCGATCCGCACCAATCTTAACCTGACAGTCATCTGCTTTGCCGATTAGCTGGTTGACCACATCAACCGCCTCTCGAACACCGGTCGCACCAGTAGGGTGACCATAACCAATAAGACCACCAGTTGTATTCGTTGGTATTGTACCGGTCAACTTAGTTTTGCCATCCTTTACAAAATCCGCACCTTCACCGTAGTCGGCAAACCCTGCAGCCTCTATTGCCAAAAGACCTGCAACGCTGAAGCAATCATGGACCTCAAGCACGCTCAAATCACCTGGTTTGATACCGGCACGTTCGTAGGCACGTTTAGCTGCTATTGCGCACGTCGATAATTTGGTTAAGTCAGGTGGTGGGGTTGTTAAGTTATCTTGAACTTGCGCGTAAGCTATAACTTCAGTGGCATCTTTCTGGTCAACCCCAATTTTTTTCAAACCTTCCTCCGAAGCAAAAATCATCGCGGAACCACCATCAGAAACCTTTGAGCAGTCAAAAACATTGATGTGTTCACAAAATACCTTGGGGTTAGGAGGCGTCATGCCCGTAGCAAAAAGCTCGGGGTTCTTATTGTGAAACTCCTGCGCCGGAGGGTATTTCCTTGCATTTTCAATTGCATTGACATACCATTGAGCCATACCGGCCCGGACTTTTTCCTTGCCGAATTTTTCAAAGCAAGCACCAGCACGTTGTGAGAACTGATCAGGAAAGAAATACGCATGACCCTTTTTTCTTTCTCCGGAGAACCAACCAGCAGCAGCAAGATAGTCCGCACCATAGATTGCCTTAACTGAATTCTGGACTTCAACGCCAATGCAGAGAACGACATCTGCGAGGTCAGCCAGAATCGTCTTGATTGAAACAACTATAGCCAGACCACCTGAATCACAGGCACCTTCAACACGAATGCAGGGCTTGTATTGGAAGGTTGGATGAACCATTGGGAAAAACCCGCCAAGGTTTCCCTGTTTGCAAAACCTTTCAGCAACAAAGTTTCCGAGAACACCCTCATCTATTGCTTCAGGATTCTGTATTTGATTGATTGTTCCAAGACCTGCCTCTTTAATATAATATTCAATACCTGGACGCGGTTTCTTGGGGTGGAATTCCTTTCTACCACTACCCAATGATATCGTGTTAAAACCCGCGCAGGCGTAGATTTTTTTCCTGAAAAATGACATGAAAACCTCCTCTTAAAAACAACGCAGTAATTGCAGTATCATCCGCCACGCAACATGGCAGATTCGCAGTATCGTTCCTAACGGAACTCGCAGTATCGCCTTCGGCTCGCCCTGTAAAATACAAGATATTTGTGGTTTTTACCACATTAATCTCTTTGC
>JAUWCU010000073.1 GCA_030609135.1 Candidatus Stahliibacteriota bacterium
GCAAAAGTATAAAATCCTCTCTCCTTGTGGGAGAGGATTCACCTTGTGTAATACAATTTACGAATATCGTTTTACAATATTTAAGGTAGCTCGGTTATTTCTATTTCTTTTTGCATAAAATCATTCTTTTATTACACAGGGTGAATCCTCTGCCTTTTTAAGAATGATTCAATCAATTGTAGTCGCCCGATTTATCGGGCAGTCCAATGAATTGGACAACTACAACGCGGAGAGGAAAGTAACCAAATTAATACACCCTCTCCCTTTTTAAGGGAGAGGGATGGGTGAGGGTTTCCTGAAATGTCTATTAAACAATGTGTCCAAGTTTCTGCTACACCTGTTTGTTGCTATAAAAAATGGATAAAGCCTACGATTGTCGCGGTATCATGTTATTGTTTCGTTAATTGACAAAATGATAAAATGAATATGGGATTTATTAAGGTGGGATTAAGCCAACTTTGTCCATCAAGAATGCCCAGACTTCGGCTTGTTGTTCGATTGATTCAGTGATTGTTGTCCCGCCGCCATGTCCGGATTTTCTTCGAACGAGCAAGAGGATTGGTTCACACGCATAGATAGGATATTTTGTTTTCTATAAAATCAATTTGTTGTTGCCACACTAACATCGTCAAATAGAATTGCAGGAAAAACGCCCGCATGGGTTGCATGTGCAGTGTTTTCAATACCAATGATTCGTTGCATGATATCGTAGATATTACCGGCAACCATCGCTTCATTCACTCGGCCGATTACCTCACCGTTCTCGACATACAATCCCGGTGATAATCCTATGGAGAAATCACCGTTCAGAATGTTGCCACTATGGGCACCAAGGGCACCTGCAACAATAATCCCCTGGTCCACGCTTTCAATTAATTGTTCTAAAGACACTTCACCAGTTTTTATATAAAGATGTTGGAGTGAAGGAGAAGGTTTAAGGGCGATGGTTTCACCAGACCAACGTGTTGTTTTAAAGCCGTGGCCAGTTGGTTCGACGTTGTTCTTTTGCGCGTAGTAAAGGTCATAATAGAAATTTTTCAGCACGCCATTTTCAACTATAGGGAAATATCTGCATGGCGTGGCTTCATCATCAATTGATCTGGCACCCGGTAGTCTATCATTGAGCGGGTCATTGTAGATGCTTAGTTCCCTATTGAATAATCGCTTGCCTATTTGGTTACTAATGGGAGATTGTTTCTCGTAGACAGCCGCACCATTGGTAGCGCTTTGAAGCCGCCAGGTTAGGGTATGCATGCTTTCCGGCATGAAAAGGACTTTCATTTTTTTGCCTTTAGGGTTCACTATCCTCGAAGATTGCCTGTAAAGGTCAATCATCAGCGTCAGTTCTTTTTCCTGTATTTTCTCAAAGGCTTTACGGGCGAAGAGCCGGCGCAATGCCGCATACGAATTCGGATAGACTATCGAGACGACGATAGCATATTCCGAGGTTCTCATTTTGATATCAGTACCAGCGCTGTTCATGATGCGCATCTTTTCAATGGAGTCACCGGCAGTGATGTTACACTGACCCTTGACCATTGAACTCACCAGCTCACAGATCCTCTGGCATTCGTCGACCAGGTCACGGTTAGACAGCTTGTTCAGCGATGTACTGTATGTCCTTAGCCTTGGGGTTGCTTCAGTAAGAGGGAAATCGAATTTTGCTTCAATATGACCCTTTAGCGACGCCAGACAATTATCCAGAAGTTCCTTGCGGTTTCTTAAGTTCTTTGTATAAGCAAAGCCCAGTTTGTTATCTTTTATGATTCGAAGGCTCGTGCCAAGTTGAACCTTGGTATCAATATCTCGCAGTTTTCCATTTTCAAATATCACTGAGTCGGTGACTGAATTGGATGAAAATACCTCAGTTTTGTCACTGACTGTTCTGGCTTGCTCTAGGAGTTTCCGCAATTAGGTTCCTCCGACAACAATATCAGCGATAAGAATGTGTGGTGCGCCGTAGCATGAACGAATATTTACCTGTCCTTTACCGCAACCGCCGATCTTGCTCATAATTACATCATCCCCTATAGCGTATATGTGTTGCAGGGTTTTATAAAGGTTGCCAGCAATGTTAATGTCACGTACCATTTTTCCAAGCTTGCCATTTGTTACGAGGTAACCGTATTGAGCACCGAATGTGAAATTTTCGCCACTCGTCTGTCCGCCTTTTGCATCGAGAACATAAAGACCGTTGCCCAAACGGTTAAGAAGGTTATCAAAAGAATTGTTGCCGCTCTGAATGAAAATGTTACCCATTCTTATAATCGGTGCATAACGATAGTCCTCAGCAATACAGTGACCGCTAAGTGGCTCATTGAAAGCAGCCGCGGTGCGCCGGGAATGAAGTCGACCGGTAAGCGCACCGTTTTTCATGAGCTGGGTTGGTTTTGCCTTGGTTCCTTCGTCATCATATTTGTAAAAGCCCAGGGTATTAGGTATTGTTGGGTCATCTATTATGTTCAGCGCATCATTGCCTAGTTTCGCACCTATTTTCATCTTTCTTCGCATGCTAAGGTTGTTCTCAAGCAGATCGGCTTCGGAAAAGTGTCCAAAGGCTTCGTGTGTGAATACGCCAGCCAGGCTCTGATTGAGGATTGCATTATATACGCCAGCCTTGACTGAATCAGCATTTAGTAATTGCCGGGCGATCGAAGTCCGCTTTTCGAATTCCTCTTCTTGGTTCCTGAGTGCTGCAAAACCATTACTACCGCCGATGCCCACCCGTACATTCTGGATCAGCGTTCCATCCCGGCTGACAATGAATCCGTTGATTCTTGTTGTGGTGAGGCTTTCTCTAATCTTGCTTCCTTCAGTGCTCGCGAAATACTTATCTCGGATGACTTCACGATAACTGATATTTGTCGTAGCAATTTTGCTTTGCTTGAGCGGAATATTATTATACTTTCTGGTAAGCTCGAGTTTCTCATCAATGCATATTTGCTGTGGGTCTTCAGTGAGTTCTGGCAAGAAGCAATCAACAGTGGTTTTGCTCTTTGCTAAGGTAACTGGTTTGTCGATATTCCTGGAGATTAAAAGAGCATTTTGTTCAGCCCAAGCAATAACTTTCTTAACAGCTTTTTTATTCGTGAAGGCTACTGAGGATAAACCCCCATTTTTCAACACACGCAGTACATACCCGTCTGTGGAATTTGAACTCAACTGGGTCAGCTCGCGACCATTAAAGGAAATTATCACCTCTTTTTTGATCTCGTAACGGATATCTCCATAATCTGCATCTACTTTTGAAAGTATTGAAGTTAAAATATCAAGCATTGTGTTCCATTTTTTTTGGAAAGTAGAAGAATTATATTGAAATCGGCAACAAAGTCAAGTTTCTGTTCCTTCATTTGATATTACTAAGCAGAGATGTCAATGGTTATTATTAAACGACAATAATATCGGGCGTGTTATTTCTTGCGTTTTTTCTTGTCCTTTTTCTCTTTGGTTTTCTTTTTTGCCTTTCTTTCCTTTTTTATTTTCTTTGCTTTCTTTTTAGCCACTTTCTTTTTAGATACTTTCTTTTCTTTTTTCTCTTTCTTGGCGGCGGCTTGCGTATCTTTTTCTTTCGGTTTCTTTTCTTTCTTCACCTTTTTCTTTTTCTTAGTTTGGGTTTCTACTAGATGACGCCGTTCGATCAGTTTTCTTCTCATAGTAATTGTATCCGGGTTACTTTGTTCGACTAGTTCAAGGATCGCCATTTCCGCACCATCGCCGAGTCTTGGTCCGAGTCGGTAGATTCTCGTGTAGCCTCCATGACGCTCGCTAAACCTTGGGCCGATTTCGTCACAGATAATCTTAACGAGTTTATGGTCTTGAATCTGACGATAGATGCGTCGGCGGGCGGCAAGGTCATTGCGTTTGGCGAATTCTATCAAGTGTTCAGCCATTTTTTTTGCTTCTTTTGCTTTTGGCAAGGTTGTTCTGATTTTTTCTAAAATGAACAGAGAGCGACACAGGTTTCGCAGCAAGGCAATGCGATGCTCTTTTTTTCTGCCCAATTTCTTTACTCGATCACCATGTCTCATATTCGCTTACCTCGAAAATATTGTTTTTGCCCTCTTCTGTTTTCTCTGAGTCTTCTTCATTTATATGTCTTCTTTTAAATATGTATCTACATCCATTTCAAGGTGTAGCCCTTCCTTGGATAGATTCTTTTCTAATTCCTTGAGCGATTTTCGTCCAAAGTTCTCATAGGTCAGCAATTCTTTCCCGTTCTTTTTGACAAGATCGCCAATTGTCTGAATGTTTTCGTTCTTAAGGCAGTTAGATGCGCGGACTGATATCTCGAGCTCATCGATACTCCTCTTCAGTATTTCCCGGATGCGGCGATGTTCAGCATTGAGTTGTTCTTTTGACGTGAACTGTGGTTCGACTCCGAGGCTGGTGATAAAAGACAGGTGGTATTTGAGGAGACTTGATGCTTCGACAATTGCTTCAACTGGAGTTAAACTACCATCAGTTTTGAGTTCGATCGAGAGATGATCATAATCAGTCTTGGTGCCGACGCGCGTATTCTTTATGTTGAAATTGACTGATAAAATAGGTGTGAATATGGCATCGATGAATATTGTTCCAATTGGTGCTTCAGTATGTTTGAAAGCATCTGCAGGAACATACCCGCGGCCAGCTTCGACAGTCATTTCCATGGGGAAGTTCACCTTGGTTTCAGTTACCGTCAATATCTTTTGTTTTGGTGTCATTATTACTACGTCAGGATTTTTTTCGATGTTCTCAGCAGTATATTCTTTTTTCCCCTTGACTTTTAAATATAGGGTGCTGGGACCATCAGTCAATAATTTCACTCTGATACGTTTCAAGTTCAGGATAACTGCTACAAGATCTTCGTAGACACCGGGGATTGTGGAAAATTCTTGCAAGATGTCACCAATCCTCACTCTAGTTATCGCCGCCCCTTGAATTGATGACAATAATATTCTCCTTAGGGCATTGCCAACAGTTATCCCGAAACCGCGTTCCAGGGGTGATAAAATGAAACGACCAAATGTGTCATTTGTGGTTTTTTTGTCAACCTCAATCCTTTTTGGCATAACAAATGGTTTTAAGGTCATAGTACCCCTTTATTTAGAATATAATTCAACTATCAAATTTTCTTGAATTGGCATTAGAATGTCTTCGCGTTTGGGTGAGCGTACTATTGTACCAGTGATTTTTTCTTTATTCAGCTTGAGCCAACTAACAATCCTTTCTGGATCGCGCTCCTCAAGTGCTTTCTTGACAAACGGATTTTTCTTTTGTGCCTCGACAAGTTTAATAACTTGATCCACCTTTACCATATACGAAGGGATGTTCATTTTTTTGTCGTTGATCAAAATATGACCATGTCTAACCAGTTGTCTTGCGTGGGTTCTGGAAGACGCTATGCCAAGTTGGTAAACGACGTTATCTAGTCGTTTTTCCAGAGCGATCAGAAGATTCTCGCCAGGGTTGCCGGCTTTTCTTGTTGCATCGTTAAAGATTTTCCTGAATTGCCTTTCAAGGATTCCATAGATCGCCTTGACTTTCTGTTTTTCTCTAAGCTGAATAGCATAGCTCGTTAGTTTTCGTCTGCCAACTTTACCGTGACTGCCAGGCGGATAGCCTCGGCGCGTAAACGCGCATTTGTCAGTGTAACAACGACTTCCGCGCAAGAACAGCTTTTCGCTTTCGCGGCGACAGATTTTGCATTTTGCCCCGATATAACGTGCCACTTTTACACCCTCCTTCGTCTTGGTGGTCGGCAACCATTGTGCGGTAAAGGAGTGACATCTTTGATTGCGGTGATTATTAAGCCGACAGTCTGGAGTGTTCTGATCGCTGCTTCACGACCTGGCCCTGGACCCTTTATTCTCAATTCGATCCGTTTAACACCGAGAGCTAATGCTTCTCTTGCTACGCGGTCAGCACATTGCTGGGCAGCATATGCAGTACCCTTCTTAGTACCTTTAAAACCTATCTTCCCTCCTGAAGACCAACATAGAACATTGCCCTTGCTGTCACATATCGATACAATGGTATTATTAAATGAAGCGAAAATATTGGCAATTCCGATTTGCTCGGTTCCAACAGCCTTCTTACGTTTGGATATTTTAGGTCTTGCGCCGCGCGTTCTCCTTGATTTTGGCATTGGTTTCCTCATTACTTCTTACCTCCTGGCCCTGCTTTACGTGCCACAGTTTTCTTTCTACCTTTTCTGGTACGTGCATTCGTCCGCGTACGCTGTCCTCTTGCTGGTAATCCAACCTTATGTCTTGACCCACGATAGCTTCCAATATCAATAAGCCGTTTAACATCAACAGCGATCTCTGCGCGCAGAGCTCCTTCTACCTTGTATTCTGCTTCAATTAGCTTTCTTATTCTCATGATATCCTCATCGCTCAAGTCTTTGATTTTCTTAACTGGATCAATGCCGATTGTATGGACAATTTTGTGTGCAGTATGAAGACCAATGCCATAGATTGCCGTAAGTCCATATTCGACCTTTTTATTTGGTGGTAAATCAACACCTGAAATTCTAGCCATAAACCTCCTTACAAACCAGATACTAGATACAAGATACTAGATTCTAGTTCGATATTATTTATGTCAATTACTAATATCCAACATCTAATATCTATCATCTGCCGTTTACCCCTGCCGTTGTTTGTGTCGCGGATTCTTACAAATGACCATAACAACGCCTTTGCGTTTGATGATCCGACAGGAGATGCACCGTTTCTTAACCGACGTCTTAACTTTCAAAATTCCTCCTTAGTTTAAACAATATTATACACAATTTTATGGAGAAATCAAGTCTTTTCACACTGTCTTTTGTTTTATTCTCTATTATCCGACGTTGTCCCATAGTTCCTTTCAAAATTTCAAAATTGAGCCCTCTTTGCCTTTTTGAGCCGTTTAATTACTTATATCTCCAGACAATACGGCCACGTGAAAGGTCGTAAGGTGTCAGTTCGAGCAATACTCTGTCGCCCGGAAGGATTTTTATGTAACTCATCCTCATTTTACCAGAGACATGAGCGAGTACCTTATGACCGTTGTCTAGTTCAACGCGAAACATTGCGTTGGGAAGAGTCTCGAGTATCGTGCCTTCTGTCTGAATTAAGTCTTTTCTTGACATAATTTAATTTTCCACAACTCTTGTTAAATTAATATTCCCCTTTTCTAAGATCGCAATAGTATCCTCAAAATGACAGGATAGTGAACCGTCACGTGTTGATATTGTCCAGCCATTGGATTCAGTTTTAATTTGGTAATCCCCTCTATTCACCATTGGTTCAATTGCTATAACCATTCCAGTAGAGAGCACTGGGTTTGGTCCGCTGGCTACAAAATTTGGAATGACTGGTTCTTCGTGCAGGGCCTGGCCAACACCATGGCCGGTTAATTCTCTAACAACACTGAAACCATTGGTTTCGGCGATTGTTTGGACACCGCGTGAGATGTCTGATACCCTATTCCCGTTTTTTGCAGCTTTTATACCTTCTCGCAACGCTTCCTTGGTGACCTCTATCAGTACTCTTGCGTCTTTCGATATTTTACCGACGGCAAAAGTCCTTGCTGCATCAGCGATATAACCGTGGTATTTGACTCCGACATCGATCTTAACGAGGTCACCACTTGCAATCTTGTGCTCATCTGGTATACCGTGGACAACTTCGTTATTCAAAGAAATACAGCAACTTTTTGGGAAACCACGATAGTTGAGAAAAGCAGGCGACGCCCCGCGATCATTGATCGCGGTATCAACATAATCATCTAATTCTATTGTTTTCATTCCAACCAAGTCCATTTTTGAAATCTCTGAGAAAATGCCGAAAATAATATTGCCGGCGACAGCAATCTTTTTGATTGCTTCTTCATCCTTAATCGGTATGGGCATTAATAATATGGGAGATTTTCTTAAACACTTCTTCTTGAGAGTCAGTTGCTTCTACGCGCTCATAAATGCGATGTGATTTATAGTAATCAACGAGTGGTCGAGTTTCTTTTTCATAGACATCTAACCTCTTACGGATAACCTTTTCGTCATCATCATTCCTCTTTACGAGAGCGGTTTTGCAGATGTCGCAAACTTGTTCCTGACGGGGTGGGTTTGTTACGTAATTGTATATTTTATTACACTGGGGACAGTATCTTCTGTTCCTCAGACGTTCGATTATCTCGGTTTCATCAAGGTGCATTTCAATCGCTACCTTTAATGACAAGAGGAGACGCTTTAAGTCTTTAGTCAGGGTTTGAGCCTGGTTTAAGTTCCGTGGGAATCCATCGAATAAGATGTGGTCTGCCTTGTGTTTCTCGATAAATTGACTGGCGAGTGCAGAAATGATGTTGTCCGGCACTAATGCACCATGATTCAAGTAGTCAACGATTTCGTTGCCCAGGTCGCTTTTTGAAGCAACTTCCTCACGGAGCATATCGCCAGTGGAAAATTTTATGAATTTGTCGCGTTTGGACAAAAGATCTGCTTGGGTTCCTTTACCTACGCCAGGGGGGCCGAATAACAAAACCATCACCTTCTACCCCTGATTTTGCCCTTTTTCATGAACCCTTCATAATGGTACATCATTAATTGTGATTCGATTTGCTGGAGTGTATCGAGTGCGACACCAACAATAATAAGCAGAGTCGTACCACCAAAGTAGAAAGGTACATTGATAAAATTTATTAAATACCAGGGTACTAAGGCAATAAAGCCAAGAAACAAAGCACCCGGCAGGGTGATCTTTGACAGCACGTCATCGATATAATTGGCGGTTCTTGATCCTGGTCTTATTCCAGGGATAAAGCCACCGTAACGTTTCATGTTATCAGCCATTTCTACGGGGTTGAAGACAATGGATGTATAGAAATAAGTGAAGAATACGATTAGCGAGAAGAAAAGGATGTCATATCCCCAGAAGCCTGGTCTAAACATCTCAAGGATGTTTTTCAATGCTGGTAGAAAAGCCCCAACTGTACTTGGGAACATGACCAGAGATTGCGCGAAGATTATTGGAATGACACCAGCTGTATTAACCCTCAAAGGTAAGAAAGTAGATTGACCGCCATACATTTTACGACCAACAATGCGCTTTGGATACTGGACTGGGATGCGGCGTGCGGCTTGGGTCATGATGACCACGCCGGCGATAATACCAATCATGATTGCTATCATCACGAACACGTTGATAATTGATAAACCCTGGGTAAGAACCCGTTGTACGGTCTGTAAAAAGTAACCAGGGTATTCTTCAAGGCAGCCGACAAAAATCAGGAAAGAAATCCCATTACCGATACCTTTTTCTGTAATTTGTTCACCCAGCCACATAGCAAATACCGCGCCGCAGGTTAGGGTTAGCATGGCAATTAGCCGGAACCCCCATCCCGGATCAAAGACTATCGCCATGGGACCAGCCGCGCTCGTAAATTTCTGGGTCTCAAGAAAGATGGAGATACCAGTTGCCTGGAATGCTGCCAACGCAACCGTAAGATACCTGGTGTACTGAGTTATTTTCCTACGTCCGGCTTGGTCGCGCTGTAACCGCTCAATCTGTGGGAACACTGAGCCCAGCAGCTGGAAAATAATTGAAGCTGATATATAGGGCATAACTCCGAGGAAAAGAATGGCTGACCGTGATAGGGCACCGCCGACAAAAATATCGTACATGCCGAATATAGACCCTTGTTGTTTCAACTGAGCCATGAGTAAACCAAGTGCCTGGGCGTTGATGCCAGGTAAAGGGATATGGCCGCCGAGCCGGTACACAGCAAGAGCAAAGAGAGTGAACCCCAATTTTTTCTTCAGGTCAGGTACTTTAAAGATATTCTGAAATGTTGACATCATGATATTTTTTCTATCTTACCTTTGGCTTTTAGAATTTTTTCCTCGGCGGTTTTTGAGAATTTGTGGGCTTTAACAAAAAGTGGTTTAGAAAGCTCACCTTGACCGAGTATCTTGAGCAATTTTCCACCTTTGATATAGCCCTTTTTTTTGAGATACTCCGGCGACACTTCAGCGTCAGCGTCTAATTTGTTTAATAGCTCAACGTTAACTATCTCATAATGCTTCTTGAATATATTGGTAAACCCTCGTTTCGGGATCCTTCGCGTGATCGGCATCTGACCACCTTCATAGCCGAACTTCACACGATACCCAGATCTTGATTGATCGCCTTTCGCTCCCTTGGTTGAGGTTTTACCGTGTCCAGAACCTGGTCCGTGACCAATGCGTTTGGATTTCTTTGTGGCACCTTTTGCCGGTTTCAATTCATTTAATTTCATCTTTTGTTATCTCATGAACTTCGACGAGGTAAGATACTTTATCGATCATGCCGCGTACTGATTTATTATCTGGAAACACTCTTGATTTTCCGATTTTCGTAAGACCGAGTGCTTTCAGGGTTAATTTGTGTTTTTTAATCTTTTTTATTAGGCTCTTCTTCAGTATCACCTTTATTTTCTTCATGTTTTTTCCTTATGAAATACTCAACCGGTTTGTTGCGCATTTCAGCCACAACGGCAACCGGCCGAACTAACTTCAATGCATTAATTGTGGCCCAGGCAAGGTTCGTGGAGTTATTTGAGCCGAGCGACTTCGTTAGAATATTCTTAATGCCCACTGCTTCGCATACTGCTCGTACCGGACTTGAGGCAATGATACCGGTTCCAGTCAAGGCGGGTTTCAGTAACACATGGCTGGCTGAGAATTTCCCTTTGACTGTATGGAGTATTGTGCCTCCAGAGACATCAACTTTCACCATGCTTTTCCTTGCAATGACGGTTGCTTTTTTGATTGCGTCGGCAACCGCGGCTGATTTTGCATGTCCAACACCGATACCTCCAGCGCCATCACCAACTACCACGCATGCATACAGCTTCAGTCTCTTACCGCCCTTGACGACTTTGATAACCCTTTTCAACTCAATGACTTTCTCAATGTATGTATCAGAAGTATTTAACACTCAACCTCCTCTAAAATTTCAAGCCGGCTTTTCTGGCCCCTTCAGCTATCGCTTTAACACGACCATGATACTTATACCCTGCGCGATCAAAAGTCACTTCTTTAATCCCCCGTTCTAAAACCAGCTTACCGATTTTTTTACCCATTTCCAGGGCCACCTCAGTTTTTTTCTTTTTGTTGAGGGTTTTGTCACCTAAAGAGGAAGTGCTGAGGACTACCTTTTGCTGACTGTCGTCAACAACCATTGCATAGATGTGTCGGTTGCTCCGAAAGACGCAGAGCCTTGGTCGTTCCTTAGTGCCGAAAATCTTCTTGCGAATTCTCTTGTGGCGTCTTTCTCGACCTGCTAATTTCATGGCCGCAACTCCTTAGGCTTGTACAACCGCACGTTTGCCGACCTTTTTTCTGATGAACTCTTTGGCATATCGCACACCCTTGTGTTTGTAGGGATCTGGTTTTCTCGTTTTTTTAATTTCCGCCGCAACATCACCGACAAGTTGTTTACTTATCCCTTTTATTGTTATGTAAGTAAGGTCTCCTTTTTCTGCACTCTTGATAACTTTTAACTCGCACTTGATTTGCTTGGGCAAGGTAACGGTTTTTGGTTTTGAGTAACCTAAGAAAAGTTGCAGGTTTGAGCCACCCAGCTGAGCGCGATAACCAGTTCCTTGAATGATAAGTATCTTCTCGAATTCTTTGACAACACCGCTCACCATATTCCTTATCAATGATCTCGTGGTTCCTTGCTGGGATGATGATTCTTTACTGTTTTCCCTGTTTTTAATGAAAATTTCGTTATCTTTTATGTCTACAATAACCTTTGAATTTATGTTCATCTCCAAACTGCCGAGCGGACCCTGTACTTTAAGTAGGGAATTTGATAAATTTACCTTTACCTTGTCAGGTATCGCAACTGGACTGAAGCGCTGTTTCGCCATCTTACGCTCCTGCGGGTTGATGCAAACGGATTTTGGCAGATGCAAACGGATATTTATCAGTAAACATACGTTATTACTTCTCCACCAATTTGCTTGCGCCGGGCTTCTCGGTCACTAAGAACGCCTTCTGATGTAGTCAGAATTGCTGTGCCTAAGCCACCCAAGACATAGGGGATTTCCGATTTCGGAACATACACGCGACGAGAACATTTTGATATGCGTTCGAGATTTCTTATTACCGACTCACCATTCTTCGCATACTTTAACATGATGGTGATTTTCTTTTTCTTGGAGTCCAGCGTGAAATTATTAATGAAGCCATCTTCAAGCAAGACCCTTAAGATCTCAGTCTTCAGCCGCGAGAAAGGAACAGTTACTTCAATTTTATGCGCTCGACATCCATTACGTATGATCGTTAACATGTCAGCAATTGGGTCCATTAGACCTCCTTAGATTACTTTTCGTTTTATTCATAGACTGTTATTATAGCCAAAGCTCAAGAAATGTCAAGTACCATTGCTTTAAAAGGAATTTCACTAATTCGCCTTGTCTTAGCCCTATTCTTTGATGCCATATTGACAAGGCTTTGCGTTATTGTATAATAGTATACTATGAAGCAGAAAAGAAGCCAGGGCATGGCCGTGATTACTCTTTTGATTTCTCTCGTAATTGCAGCGATTATTGTTTATGTGGCGATCACCCAATACACTGGCGGGACTGACCAAACCATCAAGACACCTATTGAAAGAGGGAAAGGCGTACAGTGTCTTTCTCAAATTCGACGCATTGAGACCTCGCTGCAAATATATCGGATAGATCATGGGCAATACCCCCAGAGTCTCAGTGATCTGGAAGATCTGTCAGAAGACGAGTTCTTTTGTCCGGTAACTGGCAGCCCGTATCAATATGATCCAGTGACCGGTCAGGTGACTTGCCCGGATCATCCGTAGCAGAAAAAGATGAACTTACTAAGGAGAACATATAATAGTTTCAGTGGATTTCGTTGGCATGTTACACTATTGTCACTCTGAATTTATTTCAGAGTCTCACTTTATCGAGATTCCGAAACAAGTTCGGAATGACAGGTTCCACAACATAATTGAAACTATTATATGTTCGGAGTAATAAGAAGTTTGGAAGTTCAGAACCTCTGAGCCTCAAAACTTCAAAATAACACGGGCTCTGTTAAATAACATAACAGAAATGCCCATATTTCTTCCAAAAGTTTATTTAACGGGGCGGG
>JAUWCU010000154.1 GCA_030609135.1 Candidatus Stahliibacteriota bacterium
TATCTTCGTTCAATACCGCGGCAGGCGATATAATAGAATGCATCAGGAAAATGAATTCTTAAAGGCCTTACTATGCATCCCGTATACTCACTCTTTTTCAAATGCCAGTGTACAATGTAGAGATTTGACCCCATTCGTCTCCCATTCATTTAACGAATTGTATAATGTAAAGATTTGACCCCATATCCACTTGTTCCACTGGCGTAGAAATCGTGTCAATCTCTAAAATACTTTTCACATCTGCTATTAAACTATTATCATTTTCATCCAGTGGGATCTTAGTCTTTTCAGGATAGCGAAGTATGTCAAATCTACCATTTTTATTTGTAAGAAGCAACAGATAGCTGGTAGCAGAATCATAAAGTATAGGAAAGTCAGTTGTTATTCTAACTCCACTTTCGGGTATTTCAAAAACTTGTAATTTTAGCAGACTGTCAGTTGGCCATTCGCCTTTTAGAATTTCATGGGGGTCAGCTATTGCATACTTCGTAGTCTCGCATTGCTCTATGGCGATCACTTTTGCGACCATAACAATATCGGCATCTTCCAATAAAGAAATGAACGGCACATAAACCCAACTTCCTAATGCACCGTTGATTAGCACAAGACACAGAAAGACAATGCGTAGAACCTTATTACACTCATCGAGTGGACATCTGATCATAGACCTCCTTTTAATACCTAATTCTATGATCTTTCGAAGCAAAGTCAAATGAAATTTTATCTGTGTAATCTGTGTTTTTCATCACTGCCTGTCGAAGATATCGAGTGTAACGAGATGCCCCGTTAATTATCAAATGTACGGGGCCATCGAATTCCGTAAGGAATAATTTTGTCATAGACGAAACAACCGTTTCTCCATTTCACCATTTCTTAGAAAAGGTGATGCTCTGCAAATATGTAGAATGTAGAGATTTGACCCCAATTCTCTTGACAGCTGAAAAATGCCATTTGGGTTCGTGATCGTACCAGTGATCTGTGCTTTATTAGCTTTGTCATAAAGAACTATATTGGCATATTCTAATGGCACCTTGAGTTCAGAATCAAGAACAAGACCTGTAATAGCACCTGGCATCAGGATTTTCTGCGGTTTATCCTGTGAATAAGCCTTAGTCATTATCATTAATATCAAAATAAGCAAGACAATAATATATCTTCTCAATGCTAGCCTCCTTTTATTATGCGCTTAATCTGCTCATTAATAATTAGACGAAAATCAAGTGAATAAAGTTTAACTTAGAGGGACGCTGCTTTTAAGAAAAAGTGGCAGGTATTAACAGGCTGACCGAGAATTAGGAGTAGGGCGTTTACGCCCGCCCCGTTAATTATCAAATGTACGGGGTCATGGTCCGACTTGCTGTAGTCCTGAGTTATTACTCCGAACATATAATAGTTTCAATTATGTTGTGGAACCTATCATTCCGAACTTGTTTCGGAATCTCGATAAAGTGAGACTCTGAAATAAATTCAGAGTGACAATAGTACAACATGCTAACGAAATCCACTGAAACTATTATATGTTCTCCTTAGTATATGTCGAAGGGATCGGACGATCCACATTCTTTACCATCACTGTAATCTGCTATTTTATCGCTGCCTGCCCCGTTAATTGTCAAATGTACGAGGTCATCGATCTCACGTCGTGAGATAATTTTTTCATAGGTGATGCCCTGCAAATATGTTGAATGCCTGCCCTCGTGAAATCTGTGGGTATTTCATCGGGGTTGAGATTTGACCCCATTCCAATACATTAATGTGGATTGCGATTTTTCTTGTTATCATTTTGCTTTTCTTGCTCTCATACTCTTTGCACGTCGTTTCTGTATTTTTTTTGTCTTTGGTAAGAAATTTACCGATGGAAGGAGGATTGAACCCCATGGTCCTCTGCCGGTGGTTTGGGCGAGAATTTCGCGAGCCGCGCCATAAAGTACTGCCGGGCCATTTATTTTAACCAGTTCTTCAACTTTCGCCCTAGGCCATTTCGGATGCACTTCGAAGAAACCTATAATCTGCATACTGTATGCATAAGGAAGATTCTCTTTTGGTTGAGGAGTATGCTTCAGCATAAGACTAACCTGGAATACATTAGGCTGTTTCTTGTTCTCGGTAACATTCACCTCACTTTGAAGGTCTTTGAAGTCATATGTATGTGGTTGTTCGCGACTAAACTGTTTTAATGCAACTACATTCAGATGAGTTATGAAATATCTTTCAAGCCGTATCGGTGCGAGCTTCACGTCTACCCCCGTAATATATAGGTTCTTCATGCACAGTACTGCTGTATGTTATTGGTCGTTCAATTGGTTCAGTACTTATTTTAGTTTTTTGGAACCATTCAATCTTAGATTCAGGCAAGCAAAAATTTACTGTCAATTCGGCCCCTAAAGCTTTTGCGATTCGAATAAGACTCATTAAGGTGAAGTTAACATTTGAACGTAGCATTCTTGTAATATATGCCCTTGAAGTATTTAATCTTCGTGCTAGTTCGGCGCGGCTGATTCTTTTATTTTTCATAATCATAACAATATCTTCGAGGATAGCGATCTTCAATCCCTCGAAGATAAAATCTACGTCATCTTCCAATCCTTCAAGAAGATTATATTTTTTAAGATCTATGGGCATCACGTACTCCTTTTTTATAACACTGCCTCATTTGCATTGCCTTCTGAACTTCAATCTTCAATTGTCGTTTGCCTGGTTTGTCTTTGCCATGCGTACAGATTACTAGATATCCATCAAAGAAACAAAATATGCGGGCGGCACGAGGTTTATGGACTTTGAACTCGTATATGTGATTACCTACATGACGGAAAAGTTCTGTATTAGAAATAATTCCTGTAGCAGCCATATATTTCATTAATTGTTTCATTTTTTTCTCAGTTCTGTCATCCAAGGACTCTAAATATTCAATTGCTGGTGAATAGTCATCTTCCATCAATGCAACCACTGTTTTCTTAACTCCTTTATAAAGTTTCTTTAATGATAACATGTTAACCTATAAGTTAACGTTTGTCAAGAGGAAATTTCTCCCGAAATTTCGAGTACTTTTAATCGATTGTTTACCCGTCTGAAGCCTATGTATACAAAAATCGTTAAAAGACATTAACTCCTCCTTATAATGCAAACGATATTCAATAGCACTTTTATCACAACTCTCCATTAAATGCCTTGTTTAGTTGGCGCAGACCAAGGTCTGCTACTCCATTTCTCCTTGTCTCCGTTTCCCCAAGTCTCCTTCTGTCGAAAATATCGAGTTTTCGAGATATCCTCACCCGTCCTCGTTACATAGGTAATGGGATTACTTCGGTAACGGAATAGCGACAGGGTACGGGGTTACTCAAAAAAGCTTTGATCCCATCATCATCTGAATCTGTTAAAAAACTTGGAACTGCCAGTACAGATAAGGGGCCGGCAACCACCCTTGTTCTTTTTCAATTTCCAAAAAATACGTATTGAAAACACCTATGTCAAAACGCATCCTGCTTACTATACACCACCAGTTATCAGGAAAAGGCGCCCAATTGACGCCTGTGATAATCTGTAGTTTGCGCGGTATCTGGTCCCAGAATCCAAAAGAATTACCATAGAGAACAATTCCAAGCATTCTCAAGGTTTTACCGTGCTTATAATCCAGACCGAACCATAGATCAGGACTGATTGCGTCGGTGCGTTCCACGCTCAGCTGGGGTAGCGGGTCTTTTCTCCAGAGTCTGTAATAATGGTGATAGGATAACCCCACGGTTGCGTGAGCTCTCAATTTTGAAGAGATATCATAGCTGGCAGTTGTATGGAGCCAACCCATGTTGCCGGAAACCTTATATCCAATGTATTCATAATCAGGGAAAAAATCCTCAACCGTATCAACCAGTGCTGGCCGTATGTAATAATCAAGAATATCAAATGATAAACTCAATTTTTTATGGCGCAGGTAATTTACTTTTATATAACCTGCTGGGCACAGTCCGATCGCCAGCATCCAATCCCATTCTACTGTTACGTGGTTATTTATACCGAGCGCAGCCCAGCCCCATGGACAAAAGAAAACTTCGCCTGGTCGCAAAACATCGGACGTCCATAGTGTCAAAGGTGCCAATGCCGGTTCAGATTCATCAAAATAGCCGACAGCGTTACTGAACCAGAGAAGAAACACAATACAACATTTGAGAATTGTCCGATTTTTTTTCATAACCGTTTATGAGGATATTATATTAAAATAATGTGGATCTTCAAGATTTATTACCTTCATCCGTTGTGCCTTTCTTCACTATACCATTGGAGGATTTATGTTATCACTGCAATCTTATTGTCAATCAATGTCATCGACACCATTGGTGTAGTTTCTAGTTTCGAGAGCTGACCCCATATTTTCTTCCGCTCGATAATATATCCTTCCCTCTGCTGACAATTTTCCCCTTGGATTTTTGAATATTTCAAAGCGGATATCCTGTTTGGGCATTTCAATACCGCTCTTTTCATAAACCCAGGCCGCAATTTCGCCAAATATATCGGTTAAAA
>JAUWCU010000030.1 GCA_030609135.1 Candidatus Stahliibacteriota bacterium
ATGATCATGCCTGGTGACAATGCTAATTTAGAGGTTGAATTAATTACGCCAATAGCGGTTGAGCAGGGTCTGCGTTTTGCAATCCGCGAAGGCAGCCGAACGGTCGGCGCGGGCGTCGTAACCAAAATAATAGAATAATGAATAAATTACGGATCAGACTGAAATCATACGACCATCGTATTCTCGATCAATCTGTGAAATCGATTGTCGAAACCGCCAAACGCTTCGGCGTAAACCTTTCTGGTCCTATCCCCCTACCAACTGAAAAATCGCTTTACACAGTACTCCGTTCGCCCCATGTAGACAAGAAATCACGTGAGCAATTCCAACTGCGCATCCACAAAAGGCTCATTGAACTGAATGATGTCACACCCGACATAATCGACGCCCTTAACAAACTCGAAATCCCGGCTGGCGTATATATTGAAGTGAAGGCGATGTAAGATGATAGGACTCATCGGCAAAAAACTTGGCATGTCGCAGATATTCTCAGAAAATGGCTACGTCGTGCCGGTAAGTATGATCCAGGCTGGTCCCTGTTCCATTGTCCAGGTCAAAGCGGAAAAACCTGATGGATATAAAGCTATCCAGCTCAGTTTTGGTGAAAAGAAAAAACACAATAAAGCCGTGACTGGACATCTCAAAAAAGCAAAACTGAAGTCAGCTGCCAAACTGTTAGAGTTCAGGATTGAAAGCCCGGAAAAATATAAGGTGGGTGATAAGGTTGACGTATCGATATTCAATGATGGCGACAAAATCGCTGTTGTCGGCTGGACAAAAGGCAGAGGTTTTGCCGGCGGTGTCAAACGTTGGGGATGGCACGGTGGTCCGGCTTCTCACGGGTCAACTGCACACCGAAGAATGGGTTCAGTAGGACCTGGTACATCACCCGGTAGAATTTGGAAAAATAAAACAATGCCTGGTCGATACGGTAATGAAAGGGTCACGGTTAAGAATCTGAAAGTGGTCAAAGTGGAAAAAGAAAAGAACCTACTATACCTAAAGGGCGCAATCCCCGGTGCAAAAAACGGTTACGTCATAATGATGAAAGAGGAATAATGGAAATCAAGCTGTTCGACAAAACAGGCAAAGAAACGGGCAAGGTCAAACTTAACGACCGCATCTTCAAACAAGATGTTAATAAACCCTTGCTATGGGAAAATATTACGGCGCTCTTGAAGAACCAGCGAAAAGGTTTAGCCAGTACTAAAAATAAAACTGAAGTCAGAGGCGGTGGGAAGAAACCTTATCGACAAAAAGGTACTGGCTGGGCACGGGCCGGTACAATCCGTTCTCCTATATGGCGCGGTGGCGGAGTAGTTTTTGGCCCAAAACCACGTGATTATTCGGTGCGTATGCCCAAGAAGAAAAAATTCAAGGCTCTCCTTTCTTCACTAAGTGTTATGGTTCAAGAAAGCAGAATTATGGTCATTGAAAACCTTGATCTCGAAGTACCTAAGACCAAAAACCTTGCAGGAATTTTGAAGAGTATCAACTTGAGCAATACCAAGACACTCGTAGGTGTTGATGCGCTAAGTAAGAATCTTAAACTAGCCGGTCGCAATATCCCCTATGTCACTCTGAAACGAGTAGCTGACATAAATTGCCTTGACGTTCTCTCTGCTGAATACTTATTAGTTACCAAAAAAGGTATTGAAAAACTGGAGAAGCGATGCGCCACGAAAAAATCATAAGGAAGGCACTGATAACTGAAAAAGCCGACCGTTTAAGAGAAATAAACGTGTACCAGTTTGAGGTCCCACCGCGTGCGACTAAACGCCAGATAAAGAAGGCAGTCGAGAACTTGTTCAAGGTCGAAGTAATCAATATCAAAACCGCGAACATGCCGCGGAAACCAAGGCGTTTGGGGCGCTCTGAAGGTTACAAATCAACTTATAAAAAAGCTTCCGTTACGCTCAAGCCTGGTCAAAAAATCGAAATAGTAGAAGGTGTATAATGGCAATTAAAAAATACCGTCCGACAACACCATCCAGAAGATATTATACAGTGAATAAGGTTGCGGTCACGAAGACAAAACCAGAGAAATCTCTATTACTGTCCAAAAAACGGTCTGGCGGAAGAAACAATCTCGGTCGGATTACAGCACGCCACCGGGGCGGTGGTCATCATAGATTTGTGCGCATCATAGATTTTCGCCGGGACAAGGATAATATCCCCGCAAAGGTACAGGCAATAGAATACGATCCAAACCGCGGTGCCTTAATTGCCCTGATTGCCTATGCAGACGGTGAGAAAAGGTATATCATTTGTCCTGAAGGTTTGAATGTTAACGCCACAATAATGTCTGGAGACAATTCGTCAATTCAGTTGGGACACTGTCTCAAGCTCGCCGACATTCCACTCGGCGTTGAGATACACAATATTGAGCTTGCACCTGGCAAAGGTGCACAACTCGTGCGGGGAGCCGGTCTTTCCAGCCAAATTATGGCAAAAGAAGGGAAATACGCTCACATAAAATTACCGTCCGGAGAATTACGTCTGATCGATATACGATGCCGCGCGACAATCGGTAAAGCCTCCAATATCCTACACTCCAGTGTTGTCTACGGCAAGGCTGGCAGAACAAGACATTGTGGGCGTCGACCACATGTTAGAGGTGTAGCAATGAACCCAGTTGATCATCCAATGGGTGGCGGCGAAGGAAAATCACACGGCGGGCGGCAACCTACTTCACCATGGGGATGGCTGACCAAGGGAAAGAAGACAAGACGAGTCCATAAGGCGTCAGATAAATTCATCGTGAAAAGGAGAAAATAATGTCGAGATCACTCAAAAAAGGTCCCTATATTGATACAAAACTGATGAAGAAGATATCCGCGCTAATTGATTCAGGCGAAAAGAAAATTATCAAAACATGGGCAAGGAACTCAATGATCCCACCAGAATTCGTCGGTTTCACAATTGCAATCCACAATGGCAATCGGTTTATCCCGGTCTACATTACGGAACGTATGGTTGGTCATAAACTCGGTGAATTTTCTCCAAGCCGGATATTCCGAGCCCATTCAAGAACAAGAAAAGAAGAGAAAAAACGAGTGTTTGAGAAATGATTGCAAAAGCCATTAAACGCTATGAACGAATATCTCCGAGAAAAATTAAGAGAATGTTGGATATTGTTAGGGGCAAAGGTATTCTGGAAGCAAGGGCATTACTCCAGTTTCAGCATTCCAGGTCCAAACTACCTATTCTGAAAACTCTGAATTCTGCGGTTGCAAATCTCAAAGAAAAAATCGGTACCGCAAGGATAGATGATGGCGACTTGTTTGTGAAAGAAGCGAGGGTAGACCAAGGTCCGACGATGAAAAGATGGCGTGCTGGTTTTCGCGGCTCTGCGGCTATGATAAAGAAAAGAACCTGCCACATCACATTGGTGGTTGATTCCTACAAACCTATTGAAAACAAGAAGGGAGATTAATGGGACAGAAAACACATCCAATTGGATTCAGGTTAGGCATTACTAAAGACTGGAAATCAAAGTGGTTTGATGAACAGAACTATCGCAAACTCATTGCTGAAGACTACACTATCCGCCGCTACTTGCGCCAACGTCTTTCTGAAGCCATGGTCTCCGATATCATCATAAGAAGATTGTCTAACCGGGTAATCCTATCCATAAATACTGCTCAACCAGGTAAGGTTATCGGTAAAGGTGGTGAGGAAATAAAGAAACTGCGAGAGGAAGTAAAAAGTCTCATCGAAAGAGATGTAACGATAAACATTGAAGAAGTAAGGATGCCTGAACTAGATGCCTTGCTGGTTGCCCAGAACATTTCCAGACAGATCACCCAACGTATCTCGCACCGACGAGCAATGAAGAGAGCGCTGATTTCAGCGATGAAAATCGGCGCCAAAGGGATAAAGATCGCCTGCGCGGGCAGGCTTGGCGGTACTGAGATTGCACGTACTGAGTGCCAACATGAAGGTAAGGTACCTCTGCAAACACTCTATGCCGATATCGACTACGCACGTGCTACCGCATTTACCATTTATGGTACAGTGGGTATCAAGGTTTGGATCTACAAAGGGATGATTAAGTAATGCTCGAGCCAAAGAAGATAAAATACAGAAAACAGCAGAAAGGACGTATGAAAGGGAAAGCGACCCGGGGGAACACAATTGCCTTTGGTGATTACGGTTTGATCGCTCTGGAACCAGCATGGATAACTGCTCGGCAAATCGAGGCATCAAGAGTCGCCATCTCCCACTCTATGAAAAAGGGTAGCAAGATGTGGCTCAGAATATTCCCCAATAAACCAATAACCAAGAAACCAGAGGAAACAAGAATGGGCAAAGGAAAGGGTACACCAGATCACTGGGTTAGTGTCGTGAAACCTGGCCGAATCATATATGAACTTGCGGGCATGAGCGAAAGTGACGCACGACATCTTCTGAGACTTGCGACAAACAAGTTACCGATAAAAACAAGATTTGCAAAACGGGAACCGGGGATTAAATATGAAGGTTTTTGAGCTAAGAGAAAAAACCAGAGAAGAACTCGACGACCTACTCAATGGCTATCACAAGGATATCTTCAACTTGAAGCTGCGTCGTAGTACCCAAGAAATACCCAACCCTCTGAGACTAAGGATTTTGCGCCGGGACATAGCCCGCATCAAGACTATCTTACGCGAGGATGAAATGGGCACCAGAAAACTCCTTGAGGCAAAAAAGCCGAAGCAGAAGTCAAAGAAAGGAAAATAATATGCGCCGAAGAAAAGTTGGTGTGATAGTCAGCGATAAACCGCATAAGACCGTTGTCGTCAAAGTCAGTCACTATATCAAACATCCGCTCTACAAGAAATATATTCGAAAAAGCACTAAGGTCTATGCCCATGACGAAAAAAATGAATGCAAAGTCGGTGAAAAGGTTGTGATCGAATCGACACGCCCGCTCTCCAAGATGAAACGATGGCGAGTAGTTAGGAAGATGACGTGAATTATCGACATCTTAATAATCTTCGCAAAGCACACAGAGAGATCGCTGAACCCGAACGAAAACAAGGGTTATCATGATTCAAATATTCTCAAGGCTGAAGGTCTGTGACAACACCGGCGCCCGCGTCGCCATGTGCATACGAGTGAGCGGTGGATCGAGAAGAAGATATGGTTCGATCGGCGACATAATAAATGTCACAATTAAAGATGCTATGCCCAATGCCCCGGTCAAAAAAGGCGACAAAGGCAAGGCAGTAATCGTTAGAACCAAAAAAGAAAAGCGAAGAGCTGATGGTTCGTATGTAAGGTTTGATGACAATGCGTGTGTTTTGATTAATGATCAACGCGAACCTAGAGGTACACGTGTTTTTGGCCCGGTTGCACGAGAGCTACGAGAAAAAGGTTTCACCAAGATAATGTCGTTGGCGAGCGAAGTAGTATGATCGTATTCGTAAATCGTGTTTCGTGTTCGTAAGGAGTAATAGATGTTGAGAAAAAGAAAAGTAAATAAAGATAAAAGACCAAGGTTTCATATCAAGAAGAACGATCTTGTTGAGGTTAATACTGGTGAGGAAAAAGGAAGGCGCGGCAGGATTCTCGAGGTCATTCCGGAAAAACAACAGGCAATCGTTGAGGGCATCAATCTCGTCAAGAAACATCAACGGGCACGTTCGCAAACAAAACCCTCGGGGATCGTCACTGTACCGGCAGCCATTCGTATAGCCAACCTAGTACTTATTTGTTCGAAATGTGGTAAGAAAACTAGCGTCAGGAAAGAAAAGATCGAGGACAGAAAAGTAAGAATATGCAAGAAATGTGGGGAGATAATTGAGTAAAAAAGAAGATTCAAAATACACACCAAGACTGAAGTTGTACTACAGCCAGCAGCTGAGAAAAACGTTGCAAAAACAACTTGGGTATAAAAATCTTTTCGAAGTACCTGAGCTCAAGAAAATAGTCATCAATGTTGGACTCGGTGAGGCAGTCAATGACCAGAAGGTTCTTGAGATTGTCGGAGCTGATTTAGCCAAAATCACCGGACAGGCGCCGGTTCTCACTCGAGCAAAAAGACCGATTTCTAATTTCAAAATACGTAAAGGTATGATGATCGGTCTAAAGATAACGCTAAGACGTGCGCGCATGTATGAATTCTTTGACCGTTTCGTCAACGTCACGGCACCGAGAATCCGTGATTTCCGCGGTTTTTCCCGCGATTCATTTGATGGTCGAGGCTGTTATAATTTAGGGTTAACCGAACAAACCATTTTTCCTGAAATCGAGTACGACAAGGTGAAGAAAGTTTTTGGCATGGACATCGCAATCGTCACATCCGCAAAAACAGATGAGGATGCATCCGCTTTGCTCGAGGGTTTAGGTATGCCTCTTACAAGAAAAGACTAAAAAAGGACAACTATGGCAAAATTATGTTTGATAAATAAAGCAAAGAAAAAACCAAAATTTTCCACAAGACGGTATAACCGGTGTTTCAGATGTGGAAGGGCGAGAGGTTATTATCGTAGATTTGGTCTTTGCCGCATTTGCTTGCGCGAACTTGCCCTTAAAGGCGAGATACCAGGCGTAAGAAAAGCAACCTGGTAAAGCGCCTTCGGCGAAGCACCAAACTCCAATAGCCAAATTCCAAACAATACCTTGATCCTAAGTATTTACACTATAACAATGCAGTTACTTCAGTTGTCATTGCGAGTCTGCCAAAGGTAGACGAAGCATTTTGTTATTGACAAAGATCGTCTCTTTGATATAATTAATATATGGAATGGTTGACCACAAAACGAATCAGTACGTTCACGAATAAGGCCTATGCTGGTAATCCAGCCTGGGTTGTCATTGGCGCTGATAAATCAGAAGATGATAAAAAGCTCGTTAGGCTTGCCAGTGAATTGAACCCGGTTTCAGATACCGTATTTGTTTTTCCCGAAAAAAAAGATGCCGACTTGTCCTTGCGTTTTTTCAGCCAGTCAGAAGAAATTGGTTTTTCCGGACACGGCACGATTGCTGCCTATCTTGGCGCCGAAGGTGAGGGGATGCTTGAACTTACCGAACCTATTTCCTTAATAAGGCAGCGCACTAAAAGTGGAATTCAACACATTGAACTGCGAATCAAAGATAACAGAATTGAAAGAGTAACAGTCTCTCTGCCGGTACCCCTATTTGTGAGCACACCGGTAGATGTTAAACAAATCGCCAGACTCTTGGGTATTCCACAAATTGAAATACAAGATTCCACGTATCCGGTTGGTATTGTCTCATTGTCCGGGCATACAGATATTATTGTGCCGGTTGAAACATATGATACCCTCTTGAGCATTACACCCAATTTCCCGCTCATGAAAAGCTATTGCGACCGTCTTCAAATAACCGGCATTGTCGTGTATTGCCTGCATACTATGGAAAAGGATAATACTGCACACATGCGCCACTTTGCGCCCTCGGTCGGTATTGATGAAGACCCGGTATCAGGTGCAGCAAGCGCTTCTCTGGGTTGTTATTTGATCCACAATCGTATCGTACCGCGCAGCGAAATGACGCGCATCGTTATTGAAATGGGTTATGCGATAAAACGACCTGGTCGAGTATATATTCATGTCCATTCCTACAAGAACCAGATTATGAAGGTAACCTTTGGGGGTCAGGGCGTTATCACTTTTGAGGGGCGAACTGCATTACCTGAGGATTAACCCCCACACCTTGTTTTGCACGATGTGATCGCTATTTCTTAACTTTTTTCTGGATTCAATACAAACAACAAACGAATTGATGCAAAAGAGTAAGCCAAACAAGGTGTGGGGGTTGACACGTAAATCGGTTTATATATAATTGCCAATGCGAGATGTTTGGGAAAGTAGAACATCATTCATATTAGCCTCAATAGGATCCGCAATAGGTCTTGGGAACATCTGGCGGTTCCCCTATGTTTGTTATGCAAATGGAGGAGGTGCGTTTTTAATTCCCTATCTCATAGCGCTATTAACAACAGGTATCCCTATAATGATTCTCGAATTTTCTCTGGGACACAAATTCTACAAACCGGCGCCAATGGCATTCGGACATATCAAGAAGGGTTTTGAAGTGCTTGGTTGGTTCGCCCTGCTCATTGGTTTTGGTATTGTAACATACTATGCAGTTGTCATGGGATGGTGTTTTAATTATCTCGGCTATTCCTTCAACCTTGCATGGGGTCAAGACACCCAGGCATTTTTCTTCAATCAATTCTTGAAGATATCTGAATCACCGATGCAAATAGGCGGTGTACAATGGATGATAGTACTGGGTCTAGTTCTGACCTGGATCTTCGTTATCGCTGCAATTTGGAAAGGCGCAAAAACGGTTGGTAAGGTCGTCTATTATACAGTGATCATCCCGTGGGTAATTTTGATCGTATTGGTGGTCAGAGGCGTGACTCTACCTGGTGCACTTGAAGGCTTGAAATTCTATCTGACACCACAATTCAGTGCTTTGCTTAATTATAAAGTATGGCTTGCCGCCTACTCTCAGGTCTTTTACTCTCTTACAATCGGTTTTGGTGTTCAGATCACCTATGCCAGTTTCCTGTCCAAAAAAGCAGATGTCGTAAATAATGCATTTCTGGTTAGTCTTGCTAATAACGCCACATCATTTATTGGTGGTTTTGCTGTATTTTCAGTACTTGGGTACTATGCTCAGCAGACAGGGCTACCAGTGAGCGAAGTGGTGAAATCAGGACCGCATCTGGCATTTGTCACTTATCCAACAATCATCAGTATGCTTCCATTTGCCGCGAGAATTTTCGGTATTCTGTTTTTCCTCATGCTCCTTACATTGGGTATCGACTCTGCATTCTCACTTGTTGAAGCAGGTGCTGCTTCTGTAATTTCTAAGTTCAAGGTAAAACGTATCCATATTAATATCGGTTTTGGTATCATGGCGTGTGTCATCGGTATAATTTACACGACACAAGCTGGTCTGTACTGGCTCGATATAGTTGATTATTTTATGAATAACTACGGCTTGCTCGTTGTTGGCATAATCGAATGCATCGCTATTGGTTACTTCTATAATACCAAAGAGATGAGAGAATATGCGAACAGTAAATCCGATTTCACGATTGGTCCATGGTGGGACTTCTGTATCAAATACTTAACGCCAATTGTTGTGGGTATTCTATTTCTCACGAATGTTGTCGATCGTGTTAGGACATCCTATGGCGGATATTCTCGTCTTGCTGAATTCCTTGGCGGATGGCTGATTCTCATAGTATTCATTGGAGTCGCCATTATACTCTACAAACGAAAGGGAAAAGAATAATGCCGGTATCTGCATGGATTATGTTCGCGGTCGCAGTGCTGATCCTTTTTGGCGGTATTGTGATGTGCCTATTCAAAATGAAAAAGTAGTATTAAAGGGTCAGGTCTTGAAATTTAAGATTCGATCTGATATCATTTACAACAAACAAACTTAGACCACAGAAGTCTATGTGCAATCTTAAATTTCAAGACCTAACCCTGATTTCTATTTTCGGTACTTCTTTATACCCTCTTCATAGAGATCGCCGCCGTGTGCATCATTGGCGACAATAACCGGAAAGTTTTCAACCTCAAGTTCTCGTATTGCTTCAGGTCCAAGATCTTCGTAGGCGATTATCTTGACTGCCTTAATATTCTTAGAGATTAAAGCAGCAGCACCACCCGTCGCAGCGAGATAGACTGCCTTGTGTTTCTCCATTGCTTCGCGCACTTCTTTTGAACGCACACCTTTGCCGATCATGCCTTTCAGACCAAGTGCCAGAAGAGCCGGCGTATAGGGATCGCAGCGCCCAGAGGTCGTAGGTCCAGCAGGACCGATAACGTAACCGGGTTTTGCAGGTGCTGGTCCAACATAATATATGATCTGTCCTTTTAGATCGAGCGGCAGGGATTCACCCTTTTCAATAAGATCAATGAGGCGCTTGTGCGCTGCATCTCGCGCAGTATATATTTTGCCGGTGATGAGTATACTATCACCGATCTTTAAGTTCTGAACATCCTCATCAGATAATGGGGTTTTGATTTTGATGGATTCAGCCATAAGACCTCCTTAAATGGTGTAACCATAATAACTTAATAAATAGGAAGTTGGAGGTACTCTCGGTTATTTTATTCATTTGCGTCCTTTCTTTGCTGTCCTAACACCTGTTCCCAAAATGTTTCTTATTTCCCGAGATTCTTGTATCAAGCTGTCGATTTCGCTACCAGTCACAATCTTAGAGTCCCGCAGGAGTCTTAACCAGTAATTAGATTCTTTTGCCTCTTTGAAAGAAGTATTAAGTTTGAATGTGAAATCCGCTTTACTGAAAGCACCACATGCCTCTTCGTAATTTGCATCCACCGAAGTCCCTGAGCGTAAGAGCTGTCTTCCTATCTCTAAAGCAACCCAGTTTTTTGGCAAGGACCTCACAAAGTCAACAATTCTCAGAGCAAAGGCATAGAGTCTTTTTCGCAGTTCTTTATTGTCTCTGCTACTTCTCACTTCCTACTTCTCACTTCCTACTTATATTACTATTGTCTTATGCCTTGCGGCGTGGCAATTTGTATTAACCGCAACTGGAAAAGACGCAATATGTCGAGGATGCACTTCAATGAAGACATCGAGCGCAGTCGTTCTGCCACCAAGACCCATCGGACCAATGCCAAGGTTGTTTATTTTCTCAAGCAATTCTCGTTCAACATCAGCATAGAATGGATCCGGGTTTCTTTGACCGATGTCGCGCAAAAGAGCCTTCTTCGCGAGAAAGGCGACGTACTCAAAGGTACCGCCAATACCAACACCGATGACGGTCGGTGGACATGGATTCGAACTTGAGCGCGTTACGCGGTCAATTACGAAATTCTTTACGCCTTCAATGCCGTCAGCCGGTTTCATCATTTTCACTTCGCTCATATTTTCACTACCGCCACCCTTTGGAGCAACCGTGATTTTGATCTTATCGCCAGGTACGATCGTGGTATGCACAATGGCAGGCGTGTTATCGCCGGTATTCTTCCCTTTCACAGGATCAGATACAATGGATTTTCTTAAGTAGCCTTCAGTATAACCTTTTTTCACTCCATCGTTGATTGCGCTGATAATATTACCTTTGACATGAGTATCCTCACCCATCTCTAAAAAAACGACTGCAAAGCCACAGTCTTGACAGATCGGGATTTTTTCTGTCCTTGCAATCTCCGCGTTCTCTAGTAACTGACCCAAGACGTCTTTACCGGTTTCTGATTCTTCTTTTTCCAAAGCTTGTTTAAGTACCTTGACTACATCATCACCCAAAAAGTAATTCGCCTCCATGCATAAACGGGCTACGGCATCAACAATAGTGTTATAGTCAACTTCTCTCATTTAGCCTCCTTTCAGCCATCGGCTGAAAACATCGATTAACCAATTATTTTGTAGGGTTGAGCACATAGATGGTTGTACTCTGGGGAAGCTCTTCTTTCTTAATTTCGCATTCGCCACCACATTTTTTTGTTTCTTTGTTCTCTATAAAATCGTCAATTGGTGCGATGGGAAAACCGCACTTATCAGTCTTAAAATGCATGGGTATGACAATCTTTGGTTTCAAAACACTGATAACATTATCTGCAATCTTAGCGTCAATCGTGAAGTATCCACCAACTGGAATGAACAAAACGTCGACATTGCCGATGCCTTCGATCTCTTTGGAACTTAGATTATGACCAAGGTCTCCGAGATGAACGACATTCATGCCGTCAACAAACATATTGTAGATAATAACACTGCCGCGTTCTTTGCCTTCGCTCGTATCATGATAAACATCAACACCGTTGAATTTTATGTCTTTTATGACCTGGGCATCAGTGCTTTTTACAAAAGTTGGATTACCATTGATTCTGGTCTCGTTGTGGTCGTCGTGTTCATGGGAAATCGTAACGATGTCAGCTTCTTCGGTTATTTGATCGTACTTGATACCGCCATCAAAACAGCCTGGCTTGTACGGGTCAGTTATGATTCTGACACCAGCGTCTGATGTAATTAAAAAAGCTGCATGTCCTAGAAATCTGACTTTCATGATTACTCCTTTCTCATACAAACAAAATACTTTGTAATGTCTTTATAGTTAAATTGGTTGCCTGAATCTAAAACTGAGTTATTATATAGAAATCACACAAGAAATCAAGAGACTAGTACCGTTTCAAATCATTAATGTTCGATTTTCCAATTCCGTAGTGGTCGAGCCCTGTGAAATACTACAAGATTGAAGACGAAAAATAAACACAAATTTCATAACAAGGACAATACATGCAAAGCAACATTTGTCTGTTATTTCACGGGGCGAGCTTGCTCGGCAGATATTTGCAGAGTGAACTCTGCCACTACATGGATCATGAATAACTGCAGACTAATTCGCCACGTCAATTGGCGGACTGCCACCACAGTTTTCTGATGTTCGTGCAAAACTAAAACACGAACTATTTGAAACGGCACTAGTAAGTAAGATAGGATTGACATTGACTTGCGAGGCAATTTAAGTAGAATAGATTATGTCTTTATTGACAGATTTGATTGAGAAACTCCAGTGGTTGCCTGGTATCGGCAGAAAAACTGCGCAGCGGCTTGCCTTTTACTTACAGAAAATGGATAAGGCAAAAGTGCAGGAATTGACCGAAGCCATTGGACGTGCGCGCAATCAACTGAGAGAATGTTCAATCTGCCACAATTGGACCGAGCATAATCCTTGCGAGATTTGTGCCAATCCTGCACGCGATAAAGAAACTATATGCGTTGTTGAACAGCCATCAGATGTAATGGTTTTGGAACGGACCAGTGAATTCAAAGGGCTGTATCATATACTCCACGGCGTGATTTCGCCAATCGATAATGTTGGACCTGATGACCTGCGCATACAGCCACTCATCAGGCGGATAGAATCACATAAAATCACCGAAGTCATCATGGCAACAAACCCGACCACTGAAGGTGACGTGACGGCAATTTATATTGCCAACCTTTTAAAACCTTTGGGTATCAAAGTAACGAGGATTGCACGGGGTCTACCCATGGGCAGTGACCTTGACCTTGCTGATATTACAACTTTGACTAGAGCTTTGGAAGGCAGAAGGGAGATTTAAACCGTATTCGTAATTCGTTTTTCGTGCTCGTAATATTGGATTATAACGAATACGACTTACGAAACACGAGTACGAATAGTAGCTCGCAAAGTTGCCCCTGTCTGCCGTAGCACAGGCAGGCAATTCATTGAGCCCAAGAAGAAAGGGGCGGCATAGCCGCCCCTTTTCATTGCACATAACTATTTACGGTGAGAAATGTGGGTAATTCGCAATATTCTGGTAAGCGTAGGTAATCGTCACCTCTAGAGCGACCCGATCAATCGCATCGATGTGGATTTTCACATAGTGCTCATCTGCTGTCTTGAGGATAACCAGATCTCCTTCAGCAATAGCCACAGCGGTCGTATCTGAAGGTTCGGTTGTCACTTCGAATATTTCATCAAAACCATACTGACCCAGGTTCAAAAGCATGCTGATATTCGCTCCGGTGCCGTATTCTGTATTGTATGAAGGTGAAGCAGCCGCAACTGTATCATAGGTTGGCGAGATCCAGGCATCAATCCACATATCAGCTCCGCCACTTACCATGGCAGAATCAGCCATAATTGTCGCATCAGAAAATCTTATTGCACAACTATCATCAACTCCCGGCGTATTCATTTCAAAACTGACAATCGCCGTAAACTCTGGTCTTGGCGATGCTTCAACAAAAGGAACATTCGTATTATAGGAACCGACTTTGTCGTCGATATTCACTGTACGCACCTGGATATAATACACTGTATCTTGACTAAGACCGGCACTTGTGAACGTGTTAGTTGTAATCACATTCGCATTATCTTTATTTAGATCTTCTCCATCTTCAACAAGTAAATTGCTTGAATCGACCGAAACATAGACATTATAACCCTGAAAATCGGCATGTCCTTCGATTAATGTATCTTCATCCCAGGTAATGGTTACCGATGCTGTATCCATAACCACCATGCTTATCTCTGGTGAGTCGATCAGACTTGCCCCACCACAACCGACTATCATCATTGCGACCATCGCCGCTAAAGCTAACAAAGCCTTCTTCATTTTTTTTCTCCTTTTTTTAGTGCCTTTTAACCCTGAATTCTTAGCATTCTCAATCCAAAGGCAAAAGACCGAAAATGCGTCTTATCACGATTGTCGTTTCTCTACATCACCTCCTTTCAGGTTATCCAACTGTAGAAATTATAGAGAATATTTCTCTTTTGTCAAGGGGCAACATTTTGATCGTAGATTTAAGATTTTGAATATCATATTGTAGTTGCTCAATTCATTGAGCAGCCTGATGAATCACCTGTCTGCCTCAGGTAGAGGCAACTACAGCTTTTGTCAAAGGGCAACATTCTAATTGTAGACTGTAGATTTTAGATTTAAGATTTATTTCTGAGTAGATTTAGGATTTTGAATATCATATTGTAGTTGCTCAATTCATTGAGCAGCCTGATGAATCACCTGTCTGCCTCAGGTAGAGGCAACTACAGCATAGATATTTTGATCGTAGACTGTCGATCAATTTCTGAGTATCGGTGTCTCGGAGTGACGGAGCATAATGAGTAGGGAGTAGGGCGCCTCGGTGAAATACATGAAACGGTGAAACGGAGAACTTTGAAGACAAGAGGGAAATGGCACTGCGTGCGGGACTGGTTGCTCTCTCGACAAAGCTCGAGACAGGTTCGCAACGGTTATGGTTCACTAGCGTGAACGGTTATGGCACTGCCGTGCGGTTCCTGAATTTCTGGCGCTTTAAACGTTAATAACGCTCTAAACGATCATAACATTATTATTACACCGAACATATAATAATTTCAATTATGTTGTGGAAACTGTCATTCCGAACTTGTTTCGGAATCTCGATAAAAAGAGACTCTGAAATAAACCTGTCCTGGTCCTGAATTAAGTTCAGGACAGGTCAGGATTCAGAGTGACAATAGTATAACATGCTAACGAAATCCACTGAAACTATTATATGTTCTCCTTAGTAACGATATAATTACTTCCCGCGGTGCAGGATCCTCGATTTATCCCGCTTCGTATGATATCTCCATAAATATGATTGCGGGATTTACCGATATTGTTCTTTAATATGAAAAATCGGGATAATGCCCCGTATAATGGCAAAGCTATTATATCGGGGTCATTCCCTGGCTTGACCAGGGAATCCAGGAAAATAAGGAAATACAAAAGACTGGATTCCGCATCAGGTGCGGAATGACGACATACATTGAGCAGTATTTGATTAAACTATTTAATGGTTTCCTTAGTAATGACTATTCTTTAAGGCTATTAATTGCTTTCTGAAAGACCTTTAAATCAATAGGTACGAGTTTTATCGATGACAAAAATTCAAGAAACCCTTGAATATCCAGATTCAAATAGTGATCCTCGATTTGCATATCAATTGGCAGGTCATAAAAGTATGCCCCGCTACCCAGGGCATCCTCCAACCTGGCGATATTTCTTCTGATCACCTTTTTTATTGCTTCCTTTTCAGGTATTGGAAAAGTACTACCAGCTAATTCATGGTGGTTCAGAATCAACATCTTGCCCTCAGCATTAGACGCATCCTGACTTTGTTCAGAAAGTGCATCAGCAACAATAAAACCATACAAGTGCCCGAGCAAATGCAAAATATATGTATTACCACGTTCAAAAGTCACTGGAAATTCCATCACGTCCATATCTGGACAGATACGCTGTTTCAGAACCGACGCCAGCATGTAACTATAATTCCCTTCTCCTTTTCCCTCAAAAACCTTAGCGACTACCGGAGAGTCGCCAATACATTTGGCAAAGATTCTTTTTTCCTTTTCCACGATTCGCACTGTTTCCCAGCAGCGACCGCTAAGGATAAATCTGTGCTTAAGATGAAAAATCCGACCTATGAGCCTATTGGACTCAGCGCTCATGACGTCGTATTCGCCAAACGCTACATCCGCGATGTTCGAATGTATTTTACCCCATCGAATCTTTTCCTCGAGTTCAAAACCATCAAAATATATGCCTGGTCTATTTTCTTTTACTTTTCCATCATCAATCAACCTCTTGAATGCGGTTCTTACCTGTGTTTCAGTATACACTGGCAGCAAAATATTGTAGACGCTTTGCAGGGTTGCTCCGATGCGCTGGCGTTGATACAAATAAGAATAGATCTGCTGCGGTATTACTGATAACGAAGGTTGATACCGTTTCTCAAACAACTGTCCCTTGATCGCACAGTCAAAATAGGTCTCGAACAGCATCCTCTCCCATGTATTCGTATAAACGCCTAGCGCGAACAACTTATTGGTACGGCGATTACCCCGACCTATCCTCTGGAGTAACGAAGAGATATCAAATGGCGGTCGGTAAAGAACCACGCAATCCACATCGCCGATATCAATCCCCAGTTCGAGCGTAGAAGTGGCGCACAAAATGCCGCTTTCGCCTTGATTCATCCTCTGTTCAATTTCTTCGCGCCGCTGTTTTTGAAGACTCGCATGATGGACAAATACGGCACCATGGAATGGTGGTCTATTAAACTTCTGAGAGAAGAGCTCAACCAGACTTCGGGCATTAAAAAAAATGAGTATCTTCTTAAACCCCTTTTGCTTTGCTAATCGGAAGACTTTTTGAACAAAGTCATCTTGTTCAATCAACTCATACTCTATCTCGCGCGTCGATTTCAAAAAACATACTTTTGCATCATCAAAATAACGTGCTCCGATATCCAGATCGTCGATTGTTGCAGAAAGCGCACAGTATTGAAGTTTATCATTTATTTTTCGTAATCGCCTCAAGAGAATTCTCAGTTGATCGCCGCGCGGCGTATTATCGAGCAGATGTATTTCGTCAAGCACTACCGCACTCAGCGTCTGCAGAACACGTGGTTTGCGAGCAAGCATCGAATCAAAAGACTCCGGTGTGGTGAGCAAAACTCCAGGCAGATGTTTCAAATCAAGTCTTGGTCGATCACCAGTCTTGCGCCCCAGTTCTATACCAACATAAGTTACCGGATCGACTAACCTACGAAAGAGGTCATTAACAAGTGCCCGGGTTGGTGAAACATAGAGTATCTTCAGCGCGTTTAGCAACTGACCCTGAGTATCCCCAAGCATATGTTCGACCAGCGGCGCAATCACCGCCTCGGTTTTCCCGCTCGCTGCAGGTGATATCACCACGACGTTCTCATGATTTAAAATATGGGGAATAGTTAATTCCTGAATCGGCAAAAAATTCCCAAAACGGCTGAAAAAGGGCACCCAGGTCCTTGTTAATCGATTTTTAATATCTTTAGAATTCATATTTCGCTGAGAAAGCAGAATCCGTCAAAATTAAATATTACCTTTTTGCCATTCTTCTATGAGTATAAATTCAAGTAGTACACAACCGATTGCTGATAATCCCGGAGTCGTTTGCTCTTTGAAAAACTCTCTATGTCAAACGAATTCCAATTAGCAGGCAAATCCTCAAACTTTATGGATTCCTCAATTATATTCTGTAAGAAAACCCTTATCATAATTAGGTTTCTATGTTATGCTTTTGGCTCATTTTGGCTTGTCCCCTTTGTGAGCCCTTTGACGTCTATGTGGCGTGTTTGGCGTCTTCGTGGCGTGTTTCGGGCATACCATTAATTTTTCGTACTTCACACGTTTGGAATTGTCAAAAACCCCACAAGCGTTTTGAACATCGGACTTTTATCTCTAATATCTTCAATGAGCTGTTGGTAATTACGCTGCTTTATATTTATGACTTTGTGCAGCACATTTGCATTGTCAGGAAGACCATATTTGGTGATGTCTTTGTTTGCACTTCGCGCCGCAAGCACAATCCAATCTTCCAAACGCGGGCATAACAATATTAGCCGATTATCAGTCTTGCTATCAAAGTACAGCTTTATCTCATCTTTTGTATCTATAAGTTCGAGAGTCTTGATATAGGAAGGCTGAGCACTCTTTGGATCTTCATCAACTAATCCTATGGCATTGCTTGTCTTTTTCAGTCTATTACATACGTTTCCTTTACCGTACGAATGAATCACCTGTTTCCTGGAAATACCAAGTGTACAAAGTAGTGCCTTATCAGGATTGCACTCCACAAAGTACATTAATTTCCCTCTATGTAATTGTCCAGGTTGAAAAAGACGCTGCTATCAAGGTCAATAATTTCAGAAATTTCGTTTTCCTTAATGGGTCTTACTTTAGTTTGATAATCCTTGAGATAGGTTATAAATACTGCAACTTTGTCTTTTTGTGTTTTTTCCAAAATTGGTAAAAGAAAATAAGGATTATGTGTAGAAATGAAATATTGATTGTTCTTATCAACAGCAATTCGCTCAGCAAGGAATTTTGTATGATAGGGAAAGGCATGTGCTTCAGGCTCTTCAAAAATTATTATTGAATCTTTGTTGGTTTCAATGGCAGCAAGATGGAATATCAACCTCTGCAGCGTATCTGAGAGCAGTGAATAAGGGTAAGATATAATAATCTCATCAACTTGTTTCTGTACTTCTATTTTCCATTCCTGTGGTTTTAGAACAACCCGCAGATCATATTCTCCAAGCAAGTCAGCAACTAACTTCTTCACGGCTTTATTCGTCAGAAGAATCTGCATGAGATTATGACCGTGAGGTGGCAGTAAATATCCAGGTTCTCTTTGCGCAAAAGTCTCTACAATTGCAAACCTGTACAATTTAAAAGGTGAAAACCTTTTAGAAATGCCTGATGAACCCTTACCACCATAATTATAGCTAAAATTGAAATGGAATACTTTCTTCTCCTTATCTCCACCATATCCTTTGAAATCATCGTTTTCAAACACTAATTCAAATCGCACATCATCAGCAGACATCTCAACTTTTTCACTTATATCATTATCATAGAAGAGATTGGTCATATCTGAAAATCGGACAAAACTCTTTAATCCATGGTCTTCCCCACTATAAGGGAAAGAAAAAATACCAAGACTCTCAAGAATATTCGACTTCCCTGTATTCGGTTTACCGATAAAGATATTTATCTTCTTACAATTCATGGTCAGGTGCTTTATTGACTTAAAATTTTTGATTTCAAAATTGCTAATCATAATTGACCTCCTTACTTCAACACTAAATAACTATAACCATTTTTCGATATCTTTCAACAGCATTATTACACCAAACATATAATACTTTAATTTTCCTCCCCCTTTGACGGGGGAGGATTAAGGTGGGGGTGATTTCGGTGATTAATCTATTATCCCGAATTATTCACACTCATTGTCATTGCGAGCCTCGACCGAAGGTCGGGGCGTGGCAATCCCTGATATATTCAACAACAAATGAGATTGCTTCGGTCGTTTCACTCCCTCGCAATGACAAAAGAAAAAACCGTATGTTGAATTTTTCTATGGTCTAAAAATGCTACAATGTCAAGCTGGTACTACGTTTACTCAAAATTAGACAAATTCAATATGAATAATGCGGATTAATTACCGCAAGACACTCATCCCGCCAATCTGGTTTGAATTCAGCATTTTTGAGATTCAACTTTCTCCTTCACATCACTGCCATATCAACGATTTAATTATATTATAGTCTAAATCCCTGATATTCACCTTCTCGCCATCTTCGAATTCAACTTTACTTCCAGATTTTTAAAAAGCCTGTCGGTTTTAACATAATAGAGCATGTGTGTTTTCCAGAAAAGCATAACATCTTTATCATCAGTATAGACCTTCTCATAAATATTCTGATGAAGTGACGTATATCTAAAATAAATTGAGCCACTTTCGGAGAAATAGCGGTGAAAGAACGTATAGAGTTTTTCAAAAAGCTCTTCTCTGAAGTCAGGAAATGGTTTTAGCGCCTTGTCTATATCTTTTTGAAGTTTGGGAAAAACGCCCTTTTCATAATACCTTGATTTAATCTTCATTAAATTGATATAACCAGATTCACCCTCAACCTTCGCGCCAACAAAAATATTTTTTAAGGCATTATAAAATTTCTGCTCTTTTGTCATATGATTTTATCTTACATTATAAGATAACAAAGTCAAGTCTTAATACAAAAAGGATTAAAATACCTAAATTGTCTAAACCTCCATACTTGGTCGGAATTTTTTTTCTATCAGAATTTCCAATTTTCTGATAACATGTTCATAGTCAACAAATTTAGGCATTTGATTTTTTAATCGAACATCCCATGTTTTTTTATAATTTGGGTTCTTTATAGCCCTTAGTAGATACGGAATATCAATATTTGCACCGCATTTTTCAACAAATGATTCTTTGATAACATTAATTTTTACTCTGGATTCCAATAAATACAATAAATCCCATAAGTCGCGCGGCTCATCAACAACATCCATAATCCGTAATATTTTTTCAGCAGATATTGATTCTAATTCATAGGTATTTAGCACACGGGCAAATTTTTTGAAATCGCTAAATGAAAAGATGATTTTTCTTTTCTTGGAAGGCAACACTGAATTATCTTCAATTATATCTATTTTTAATTCCTTTGCTAACAGAATCTCAGGAACGATGTCATATGAAATAAATAATTGCAGATGCCCTTTTTGTGGATACGAAACATTCACTATATTTAATTCAACAGGAAGTTCCTTTTGTATTTCATTCAGTGTCCTGTTAATATTTTCCTCATAATTATTTAATTTCTTTCCGGGATTTACTATAAAATCGAGGTCTTCAGAATATCTGAAGTCTGGGAAATAAATCTTTTTTATTGCAGTTCCACCTCTAAATACTAAATGACTTTTAAGAAAGTCATTTAGTGCCAAATAACCGAGCAGCAATTCTATTAGATAATCTTTTTCAATAGATTCTTCAGGAACACCGATAGTTTCTTTTAATCTTAGTATGGAGTTATAGTCAATCATACTTATGTAGATACGATTTTCTGAATCTGTTCTTTGCCGATATTATCAACTAATCGCCACGAATTTTTGTCCACAACTTTTTCTTCGACTGTGGGGTCGAACAAATCATATCTATTTTTGATATATTTCCTTAATTCTTTAGCAATACGAGTACCACCAATATCGAGTATTTCCAAAATGTAACCTAACCTTTTTGCAACCACATGCTTATCATATTTTTGTATATATTTGAGAAGCCGATCAAAATCTATCTTATTTTTGGCTAACCATATTCCTTTGGCAATTTCAGTAATACCACCGCAATATTTTGGATGTGCCAAGGCATCAATTATTGTTTTATCAATATCAGATATATTCACTCTTTCTGTTCTGGTCACCCATTCATTCTTCACACCCCAGATATTTTTTTTATTAATATAAATAAATATAACTTTATCATCGAGCGTTTTCGGTGGAAATTGCCTTTTAGGTGTGGCAATAAACATCTTAACAATAGGATACGTAGTCATACCCCAGTATTTCATTGCACTATAAAAAGCAACATAATAATATGGTGAATTTGTAATCTCCCTGGCAACCACATACCAATTACCAATAAAAGAATCTATAGAACCAAGTTCTTGTGGGATAATAATATGCTTACCCTTTTTTAAGGTTGAAATAATCTTCCTTTGTTTTAGTTCTGAAATAAACCGACCTGCAGAAAAATAGTTCAGTCCTGTGATTTCAACTACGTCTTTGATAGTGAAAACAACTTTACCCAGTTCGTATAACCGAGCTATTAACCCTGCACTTTTTCTACCTAATGTCTTTATATTCTTGTTTTTCATAATTTTCACCATTCCTGTAATATATTAACGCTCACACCGTTAATTATATACAATAATAGTATATTGTCAACAACAAAAACAAAGGCCCCTACGCCTCACGCATTACGCCAAACGCTCTACGCCCTACGTCTCACGCGGTCTTTGCATGCCCAGTCGCAGCCAGTCAAATGCTTCGACTGAGAATTTTATGAACTCTCTGAGCTCCCTGCTCCCGCTTTTGAGAGCGGCATTGAATATATTTTCCCGGCGTGATATTTCGATAGTGAAACTCGGGTAAGCACAATTGTATGCGTCAACCAGGTTATCAAAAATCACCTCGAGTTCAGGTTTACTAAATTTACGGAGATAGTATCGGTTTTTGACAAGTTTCACGATATTCTCAAGGCCCCGGAGCCCGTGAACTGGGGTCATGGCTAAGATGATCATCATATGTGGTTCTTTATAGATATAAGGTGTTGGTCTGACTTTATTATGTACCAACCTCGTGTCGATCTGTTTAAGCTCATCGCTATCCAAAGCTGCGAGAATCAAGCCTTCGAGAAAACTCAAACCCCGGCTGTAGAATACATAATCCCATATGCGGGTGACTGTTTCAACCTCATCGAGCACGAGCACCAAACCTCCAAGACCTGCCTTATGGATCAAATAACTCAACCCGGTAAATATGTAAGAGTAAAAATCAGCAGCCGTAGAGAAATCATAAAGCGCCGGTATTTTTTGCCCGCCGCGTACACGAAACGGCGCCCGTGAATCAGTGGCGTATTTCTTTGTAGACTCACCCTCGATCCACTGCCAGAAAACCTCGCTCATCAAATCTGCATTGTCCATGTCCTGCAGTATTTTTAGAACCGGGGTCAAGAAACAATGGTCTTGTATTTTTATATCTGATACTATCTTCAACAAATCACGGAAATGGAATTCGCAGTTGTCTTTGATATACCGCAGATTGTAAACCAATTCTCGGTAAACCCGCTTTGGCCTGTGCAATGGCGTCTCTTGCGGACTCAATTCGCAATAGGCTGTAACGAGACCGCGTTTTAAAGACAAATGGCGCGCATATTCAAGAAGATGGGTCTTACCTGAACCATATGTGCCTTCGATCAAATATATTCCACCCTGTCCTTTCTTTAATTTTTGCAATCCTTGTTCCAGGGCGTTTATTTCATAAGCACGGCCAAAAGTAAAGCACTCGATATCCTGATGAGGCACAACCCCCATCCTGAATGCTTCAAGCAGCCTCTTCGATGATATCTGATCCAGTGTGCTAGTAGTGATGGATATTTGTTTGAGCCACTTGGCTGGCAACCACAAGCACAAACCGCTTCTAAATTTTACCTGAACTTCAGTGCCATCCCAGCGCTGGGCAACTGTGATCCCTTCACCAAAAACCGGGTGTGCAACAATGTTGATTTGCTGTTTCATCTACTGCAGTATATTACTATTCTACCTGCAATCATTTAACCACTTACTGAGGAAAACATGAAATAGTTCTCATATCATCCACGATATGATGTAGTCGCCTGATTTATCAGGCTTTGTCCAATAAACCTGTCCTGAACGCAGTTGAAGGATTGGACAACTACAATTATTAATGCCCGATTCCTGCACTTTCTATATCCATTACCCGAAATGAGAACTATTTCATGTTCTCCGTAATAACTATTTGACCATCCGGCTATCGTCAAAACTCTTCTCTTTCAACATCTTCTTTTTCCTTATCACCAAGCATCTTAATCGTAGAACGTAAGATCTGCTGTGTCTCAACCCTGCCCAGCAACTCATTTTTGTCTCTCAGGTGCTGAAATACCTCAATAATCCCGATGACAAAAATCCTGCGGTAGCTGATATCAAGCGACTGTAATTCCACAGCAGCATGTATCATATTGTTCATGGAATCATTCAGGATTTCTTTGTCAAAATCAAAACAATAGGCAACCTGAAAGACCTCGGCA
>JAUWCU010000055.1 GCA_030609135.1 Candidatus Stahliibacteriota bacterium
ACGATTTTTGGTGATGCGGCAGTTTTATCCGTGGTCTATTTCATTAGCTGGAAGGCGTCGGCGATCAATGCCTCATTAACCAGCTGGCACGCGCTGCTCGGTAATTTAATCATAGTGATCTTCTGGTTTTTTCTTTTCCAGACTTTTGATCTGTACGAGTCCCGCCACAAAATCCAGATAATAAGTGAACTCTTCAAGCTATTTAAAATTTTCTGTATAGGATTGTTGATAATTTTTGGTTTGGCATATTTGGTCAACATCGATTTCATGAAGGCACATGGGTTCGTACCGTCATATTTGGTGATGCTGCCATCAATTTTTATTTGGCGGTTTTTCTGGCGTGGTTTGATTGGTGAATATGTGAAAACACTGCCGGAAAAAGTCCTAATCTTCCAGAATGGAGATTCCCTCGATAACTACAATCATTTTAATGTGGTCAAGAAAATAAAACTTGACAAAGTAAATCCGACTATTTCTGAAGCTGTTTTAAACTACGATAATGTTGAAGGTATAATTATTGAAAGCAATGGCAGCGACAAGAAGAATATTTTGAGTGTAATATCCAGACTTGCCAATACAAAATTCGAAATATTTATTTCACCAAAACTCTACCCCGTGATCTATCAATATTTCCTTGTACAGAAGATACCTGATTCACCATTTTTAAAAGTTATCTTCCATCCTCTATCAAGCTGGGATCAATTTTTGAAAAGGGTGGTGGATATTATTCTTTCATTAGTTGCATTGTTTATTTTAGCACCTTTTTTAATGTTAACTGCTTTGCTTATAAGAATCGATTCTAAAGGTCATATTCTCTATAAACAAAGAAGGTCGGGGTTCCGTGGTAAGGAGTTTATTCTGTACAAGTTTCGCTCCATGATCAGCGATGCAGAAAAACATACTGGACCGGTATGGGCTGAGAAGAATGACCAAAGAATCACCCGGGTGGGGCAGATATTAAGACCTTTGAGAATAGATGAATTGCCTCAGTTGCTCAATGTTCTTAGAGGGGATATGAGCTTTGTTGGTCCCCGTCCTGAAAGACCGGCATTTGTCGAACAGCTAAGAGAGGTTATTCCATTATACACTCTGAGATTGACGGTTCATCCAGGCATTACTGGTTTGGCGCAAGTCCAACATGCCTATGATGTGTCAGTCGAACACGTTAGGCGTAAACTTGAATATGACCTGCGGTACATAAATAATATGTCATTGAGGCTTGACCTCAAGATCTTCTTAAAAACTGTGCTCACGGTACTCAAAAAAGAAGGGGCGCACTGAAGAGCAAAGGGCATAGGGCGAATGGCGGATAGCATATAACAGGGAGTTTTAGTATAACTTAGTAATTTCTTTTTGCAACGAGAGGACTCGTTGCACTCCATAGATGCTGCGTATAGCAAATGGCGAAGGGCATAGGGTAAAGAGTTTGAGTCATCCCTTCCGCTTCATCGGAAACATTGACACTGCATAATTCTTTTCTATAATAGCAATATGAATAAATACATCTTTCTATTGACCACGACTATAGTTTTACTTTCTTCGCAACATCTTCCTCTTGAGTGGTCGCAGTCGTATTGCACATATGATATCGCTGAGGTACATAGACCGGGTGAGTATTCGTTGGGATTCGCGATTGATAACTTTGCACTTTACGGTGGTGCATCTGATTCAACCGCCTATGACACCCGAAGGTTTGATATGTTTGCCAAACTTGGTGTATTCAGAAACGCTGAGTTTGAAATCAAATTCTCTTCTCCAACAGCGGGTGTTATTGCGGGTAAATACAAATGCTATGCAGGAGTTATCAATGCGGCAGTTAAGATGGGTTTTGGTTATATGAAGGGCACACGGGTTGGTTTTATTACCGACTATGTTTTTGATTTCTATCCAACATTAATTTTTAGCAAGCAGATTTTCAGGAACGTCAGGGTCTATTACGCGCCTAAGATAATCTATTCTATACACCCGAGGGACCGTCAGGAGCACTCGACGCGCGAACCGCGTCAGATATTTCAGTACGGCCATGGTATTGGTCTGTCTTTTGGAGACGATTTCACAATTATGCCTGAGGGCAATTGGTTCTTTGGTGATAATGAAGGCACTAAGTATACCGTGAATCAATTCGGTGTTGCGGTTAACTTAAGAATACACTGAAGGCGCTGGATATTCACTGATTACACACAGTTTTATTTTGTAATAGGTAAGCTATTCTAAAAAATGGTAAAAACAGTGTGGCCAAATTGCCCGAAATGGTATAAAATAATGTAGTTGCCCAATTTACCCCGTTAGATATATGGTGGTTTTAATAGTGCGGAGTTTCGACGAAGACAGTTATCTAACGGGGTGAATTGGGCTTCTTTTAGTGCAATAACTTCGTTATTGCAATGCCTGATAAATCAGGCTACTACATAAGGGGCTGGATAAATCAGGCTACTACAATTTTAGGATAGCTAAACTGTTACTTTATTTTTTGTAATTTCTGCAGAGCTTTTACGCACGCCGCGGAGTTCTCCTTAAATGAAATTTTATTAGTAATGCTCTTATTGCTTTGTTTAATGCTTTTTTTCTCAGAAAGATGTTAATCGACAATTCAGAAGTGGTGATGAGCTCAATATGTGTTTTTGTTTTTGCCAAGGTATTGAAAGTCGCAGACAGTATTTCGTGGTTCGAGCCAACGCCTCGACCGATTATACTGAGCGAGCAGATATCCAGAGTTTCCTCAATGTGATCTACTGAAATTCGCTTGATTGCTTTACTGAGGATTGTTTTAATTTGTTCGCATTCACTGAGCGGGGTGATAAAAGAAAGATCGAATTTCTTTGCATGAGAAACACCGTGGAAGAAAAACTTCAAGTGCACGCCTTCATTGGTCAATTCAGTCAAAATTTGTGAGACATAATGAGGTTTCTTTGACACCTGAACCAGGGTGATCAAGTAGAGCCCTTTGTTGTGGGTAATGGCTTTAGGTTTTGGTTTTTCAATACCTTCAAGATCAGTGATAAGAGTACCTGATTTATTGTTGAGGCTGTTACGTATCTCAACCGGAATTTTGTACTTCGCCGCAATACACGAAGCGCGCGGGTGGAGAACCTGAGCCCCGCGGCTCGACAGCTCTAACATTTCATTATAAGACAACCGGTTTATTTTCTTTGCACCCGGGAACTCATTGGGGTCTTCTGCAAAAACGCCGTCGACATCTGTATAAATCATACATTTTTCGGCTTTTAACGCCGCGCTCAAAGCAAGTGCCGTGGTGTCCGAGCCGCCGCGTCCCAGGGTCGTTATTTCTTTGTTCTGACTCACACCCTGGAATCCACAAACCACGGGTATTTTTTTCTCAGCAAGAGCTTTTATTATCCGATCACCCTTTATTTTCAGGATTCGTGCATTAGTATGTTTATTATCAGTAATGATACCGACTTGCGAACCTGTATAGGATGCAGCTTCAAGGTTAAGTTGACCAAGCGCCATGGATAGTAGAGCGACTGAGATTCTTTCACCAGCAGTGAGAAGCATGTCGGTTTCACGGGCTTTTGGCTTCACATTTATTTTTTTTGACATTGAGAAAAGTTTATCAGTTGTTTTACCCATTGCCGATACAACGACTATAATATCGTTCTTTTTTCTTGCACGGGCGACCTTTCTCGCAGCATTGAGCAGTAACTCAGGCGTGGCTAAAGAGGTTCCACCAAACTTCATAACAATAAGAGACATGGGGGATTATAACAATAATGTACGGGAAAGCAAGGGGCAAGAGGTTGACAGGGTGACCATACGCAGATATAATTATCTATGAAAGTACTAAAGTATGTGATTATTTTAAGTATGATGTGTTCGTTTCTCGGTGCTCAGGATCCTATTGAACCACTTGCTGAAAAGATAAAAAAGATCAGCGAAGGTTTGCTTGAAGGTTATGCTCAGCCACTGGTTACGGCTTTTGGGACGGGGATCTCAACCGGTCTTTTTCACAGTGCGTACAGCCATGAATTTTTAGGTTTTGATCTGAGTGTCCGGGCTATGTACATACAGATACCAAACTCGGCAAAATACTATAATGATGCTGCAGTGGTCTGTTCCCTTGCCAATGGTCAATTAGTTACATATGAGGTAAACCTGGACAGCATTAGTACGATATTCGGTCCTGAAGAACAGCCCGATATCCCGGCGTCTGGAAATGCAGTTGGCATTCCGCCCTATATCCCGGCTGGTTTTGATGTACCCGGGGTACCGTTTATTATGCCACAATTGAATGTTGGACTTGTTATGGGCTCAGAGCTTGTCATAAGGTTCATGCCGTTTTCATATGAGAGATCGAGTATGAGATTTCTTGGCATCGGTGCGAAGCAGGAAATAAACAAACTTCCTTTTATGAAAAATATACCCTTGCCTGTAGCAATTGCGGTAGGTGGTGCTTACCAGACTTTTGGCATCAAAGATTCGCTCGGCGAGCAGATACTGAACACTCGGAACTGGTGCGTACAGTTTCTTGTTTCAAAACGCCTGGGACCATTTGAACCAGTCATTGGTGCAGGCATTGAAGATACCAAGGTGTATTTTAAGTATGAGTTTGAGTACGAAATCCCTGATACAATCAATAATATCCCCCAAGATCGCATTTCGGAAATCAGCGATATTGATGTAGAAATAAAAGCTAAGAACCACAACAGAATTATGATTGGTTTTAACTTCAAGCTCGGGTTTTTATACTTGCACTATGACTATAATATCTCGCCGTATAAAACGCACAACGCAATTGTCGGGTTCACGATACGGTGAGGCAAGAGGTAAGAAGTAAGAGGTAAGAGGTAAGAAGCAAGAGGTAAGAGGTAAGAAATAAGAAGCAAGAGGTAAGAAGTAAGAAATAAGAGCGTAAGGCGTAGAGCGTAAGGCGCTAATAACTTAATTACTTAGTTACTGCTTTACCCAATTCCTTAATAACTATTTATGTATCAACGATATTAACGTATCAAAAGTAGAAGTGATTCGAGGAGCAAGATAAATAGAGCGAGCAGAAGTAGAGTTGTAGACATGTCGTCTTGCTTGAAGTCCTTTTCTAAATCGATTACCTCAATATGCATAGTTTCTGCGGCTTTACTGCCCAGCATTTTTAAATTACCTTCAGCCGCGATTACGTTGACTCCAAGCGTATCCTGCGCGGTCGTATAGAACCCGGGTTTTAGGAGCACTTGTTCTGGTAAGATGTATTCACCAGTCGGCGCTTTTAGCTTGCCAAATTGAAGAGCTTGGTCACCCACGTACAATTCGCGGTCGTGTGATTGGTGTGCTGTATTTACAATGAGTCGATGGATAAGGGGTACGAATGCAGTCTTGTACACGATGTCAGTATACCGGGGCAAGAACTGTGTTGCCACAACTGAGAGCCCGCTGTCGACGACAATAAATGGGTTGTTTCCAGTTAGCTTTGCAATAACATTCTTACGGGCATCAAGCTTATGAAAACTGTGGAACTTAATGTTTTTGAGTACCCCGGTATGTTCAAAAACCTCAAAAATAGGATGGTCGTAATTCACCCAATCCAGGGTGACATAACCTTTGGCAGAGACGTATTCTTCAGCACGACAGCATCGGTTGATAAAACTGTTGAGGTTGTCGCCAACTGCTTGACCCAGAAAACACAGAACACCTTTATTTTCTTTCATTAAGAAAGTTTCGAGTTTTATCTTATCGTGCTTTGAAATTTCATCGATGCCATTGAGGATTACTAAACCATAACGCTGGAGATTGGCACTGCCGATGCTTTCAAGTGCATCAAATGAAAAAGGTCCCTCAAGTTCATTGGTTGGGTTTAATCCTGAGCCCAGAAAGCGGGCTGTTCCAATAATCAGTATCCTCATCTTTTCAGGCAATGATTTTGAGAAATAGTAGATATTATCAGGTAATAAGCTATCATCATAGAGGTGGACGGTGCCGTGGTTTAAGGCGATCGGTAAAGTGAAGTTCAGGATTTTTTCATTAGCTGGTCGGATTTCACATTCTTGTTCCCGTACATAGTTCTCAGCTTGCAGAGTAATCTTACCCTGCCACATATCTAATCCATAATTTTTAACGGTGATACTTAGAACATAGTTATCGAGTGAAATGGCAATAGGGTCTTTTAAAGACACCCTGGTGATCCCAAGATTATTACCCATTGGGATTTTTACCCAATAGAAATTCTCTTCAATGGACAATTCCTGTGGAAAATCAGCAAATACGTTTTCTTGTCCATCTCCGACATAGATATACTCCATTGGATATTTGGCTTTGTCCAATACAAAATGGGGGAATAGCGCCCTAATCGTACCCGTCTTATTGGCTACATTGATTTGGTGAATCTGCTCGATGGCTGATTTTTTGTTCACCCATGATGTTTGATTAACGCGAGAAGCACCCTGGGTTCGGCATAGTGACAGGACCGAGAATTCTGATTTTGATGAATACCGGGAAAAGAGTTTCAGGGCACTGGTTTTAGCTACCTCGAAATTATTACCGTAAGCCATGGAATATGAGTTGTCAAAGATCACAACGACGGAAGCCAAATGTCCTGATCTGAGAAACCCGGCTTTGAACTGCGGTCTCGCCAGGCTCAGAAAGATGAGAGCAATGAGTATACAGCGAAGGACAAGCACCATAATTTCTCTGATTCTTAACCAACCGAAGCGCCTTGCTTCTGATTTTTTCAAAAATTTCAAGGTGGAGAAAGGTATTTTGTCTAATTTCTTTCGGAACCAAAGATGGATGATAATTGGTACTGCAGTAAGGGCTAATCCGATGAGATAAATCGGTTGTAGAAAGATCATATCAGGCGACCTCTTTTCTGCAGGAATGAAAACAGAGCACGATCGTACGGTGTTGTTGTGAATATGGTTTCGTAGTCAATGTGCGATTCAAGTAGCTGCTGACGATAGAACTGCAGCAGGTTTTTGAATTTTCTTTGATATGAAGTACGGATCATACTTGGTTCTATTACCATTTCACTATGATCTTCGAGGTCGTGAAATAATGCGGCTTTGTCAAAAGAGAAATCGTATTCTTTCTTATCAATAATATGGAAGACAAGTATTTCATGTTTGCGATATCTAAACGACCGTAGTGCTTTGATCACAACCGAAGGATCATCGAGTAAGTCCGAAATAATGATAATCAGGCCTCGTTTCTTCGTCTTCTGAGCTAATTGGTAGAGCATATTTGAGAGCGATGTTTCACCGCTCGGAGCCGCTTTATCAATGATCTTCAAAATCTCTATGAAGTTACTTTTTCTAACTGAAGGTGGGATGATTTCTTCTATTTTTTCATCAAACGTCGCGATGCCAACACTGTCTTTTTGTTTAATTAGCATATACGCCAAGCTTGCGCTCAGATATTTTGCATACTCGAGTTTACTGATTTTTTCTCCGAACCCCATAGAGCCGCTTTTGTCTAACAAAATATAACAACGTAGGTTTGTCTCTTCCTGGTACTCTTTTATATAGAAACGGTCGTTTCGTCCGTAAACCTTCCAGTCAATACGCTTGGGTTCATCGCCAGGCATGTACTGACGGTAATCAGCAAACTCTTGAGAAAATCCTTTATAAGGGCTTGAGTGCAAGCCACTCATGAAGCCTTCAACCACAAGTCGTGCTTTGATGTCTAACCTTGAAAGTCGGGCGAGAACTTCAGGGTCAAGATATTTCTTGGAAATACTCAAGTGTTTTTCTGATGCCTTGCTTTAAAGACATACCTGGTTGCCACTTGATAGCGGATTTTGCTTTGGTGTTGTCCAGGACATTCCTGAGAACCTCACCGGACCGCGGTTTATCGTGTTCATGGACTATATCATGATTTGTGATATCAGCCAAGATGTTTAGTAAGTCGTTAACCTTGGTTTCAATGCCGGTGCCGATATTGAAAATATCAGCTTTACAGTTTAATGCTGCAGTATTTGCTGCGACTACATCTTTAACATAAACATAATCCCGAGATTGATTGCCGTCACCAAAAACTGTACATTTCTCGCGCTTCAAGATCTGTTCGATGAAAATAGAGATCACCCCGGCTTCGCTTTTGCTTATTTGGCGTGGTCCATACACATTGCTGTAGCGCAATATGACATAGTTTAAATTGTACATATTGGCATAGAGGGTTAGATATTTTTCAGTAGTTGCCTTGGATATACCATAGGGGGACGACGGATTTATCGGAAATTCCTCAGTTATCGGCAATTGGGTAGGTTCTCCATACACTGTACCCCCGCTTGAGGCGAAGATAAATCGTTTAACGTGGTATTTTACCGCGAGGGTGAGCAGGTTAAGCGACCCTAAAATATTAACATTGGCATCAAATACCGGGTCCCTCACTGATGTTCGTACGTTGATCTGAGCGGCATGGTGATTGATGGCGTTAAGCTTTACCGATCTGAAGATCTTTTCGATATTGGGATCAGTAATGTCTGTTTCAATAAATGCTGCCTTTGGGTTGAGGTTCTTAATATCGCCGGTTGAAAGATTATCGATTACCCATACGCTATGCCCCAAATCAATATAGGCGTCAACGATATGTGAACCAATAAAACCACAGCCACCAGTTACGAGAATGTTCATTGATTCAGTATACTCATAAAAACCCGATCGTCAACGATCAGTAGGGACACGCCATGGCGTGTCCCTACTACTATTCTCTTGACTTTTTGACGAATTTTAATAGAATATTATCTATGATATCGACTATTGAGCAAGGTATTGAGGATATAAAAAAGGGCAAGGTAGTTATTGTTGTCGACGATGAAAAGCGCGAAAATGAAGGTGATTTCATCGCTGCGGCGCAGAGGATTACACCAAAACTTATAAATTTTATGGCGAGACATGGCAGGGGTCTTATTTGCGTGCCGCTTAGACAAGAACGGCTTCAAGAACTCGATATTCCGATAATGGTTCAGGATAACACGGCGCTTCATGGTACGCCATTTACGATAAGCGTGGATGCAAAAAAAGGTACGACAACTGGTATTTCAGCGTTTGACCGAGCTGCTACGGTCAAGGCATTGATCAACCCAGAGACCAACCCCAGTGATCTTGCACGACCTGGTCATATATTTCCTTTGCGCGCAGTAAAAGGTGGTGTTTTGCGCCGGACTGGTCATACTGAGGCGAGTGTTGATTTAGCTAAGCTTGCTGGTTTTTACCCGGCTGGCGTGCTCTGTGAGATTATGGATTCTGACGGGAAAATGGCTCGTCTTGCAAAACTGGTAAAAATCGCACGCCGTTTTAACCTAAAAATAATAACAATAAAAGATCTGATTAAATACCGACGTCAAAAAGAGCGTTTGATCGAACGCATTCTTGAAACCAAACTGCCCACGAAGTATGCTGAGTTCTGTCTTATTTTATATGAAGATACGGTTACTAAAGATCACCATATCGCCCTGGTCCTTGGTGATGTGCAAAGCGGAAAGGATATTTTGGTCCGGGTTCATTCTCAGTGTCTTACGGGTGATGTATTTCATTCACTGCGGTGTGATTGCGGTGATCAGATGGATGCTGCTTTGAAACTCATTGCAAAACGTAAACAAGGGGTATTTCTGTACATGCGCCAAGAGGGCAGAGGGATTGGTCTTAAGAACAAGCTAAGGGCATATACCTTGCAGGATAAAGGCCTTGATACAGTTGAGGCCAACCTGGCTTTGGGTTTTCCTGCTGATTTAAGAGACTATGGTATTGGTGCACAAATACTCGTTGATCTGGGTTTATCAACGGTCCAGCTTTTGACGAATAATCCCAAGAAAATTATTGGTTTAGAAGGTTATGGACTGGAAATCACCAAGCAAATTCCGATCTACAGAGTACATAAGAAAAATGTTCGGTATTTGAGAACCAAGCGAGAAAAACTCGGTCATTTGATACCAGATTCAATACTTAGTAGTGTTATATACCAGGAACGAAAGAAAAAAATCCCAAAGAGAAAAACAAAAGGGAGGAAAAGTACATGAAAGAAATTAAAGGCAATCTCGTTGGTAAAGGTAAGAAATTCGCGATAATCGTTTCCCGTTTTAACGAATTCGTCTCGACGCGATTACTCGACGGCGCAGTCGATTGCCTCATGCGACATGGCGTTGACACGCAGAATATTACAGTCTATTGGACTCCGGGTTGTTTTGAAATCCCGGGCGTGGCGCGCAGGCTGAAGGACATTAAATATGATTGCGTATTGTGTCTCGGCGCAGTTATAAGAGGGGACACGCCTCATTTTGAGTACATTACGAGTGAGGTAACCAAAGGTATTGCTGCCCTTAATTTGGAGAAAGGGCTGCCGTTTGTGTACGGCATTATTACTGCAGATACCATTGATCAGGCGGTTGAGCGAGCCGGTACAAAGCGGGGGAATAGAGGTTGGGATGCTGCAATGACCGGGATGGAAATTGCCGACCTTTATGCGAAGATAAAACCCCGTTAGAAAACATGGATAAAACGTTATATTATAATCAGACTGCGGGATTTTCTAATAGGGTTGGATAGATGAGTCGTAGATTGGCACGCGAACTTGCTATGAAGATCCTTTATCGCTACGAAGAGGGCGATACTGATTTGCCGGTGGTTATTTCTAATATCTCTGAAGGAAAAAAATATGCTGCTAAGGATAAGGTTTTCTGTCAGACCTTGGTTGATACGACGATGAACAACTTACCTGAAATCGACCGAGAGATTGCAAGGGTATTGAAAAATTGGTCCATCAAACGGATTTCAGTTGTTGATAGGACAATTCTTCGCTTAGGTACTTGTGAAGTACTTTTTCTTGAGGACATACCGCCCCAGGTTTCGATAAATGAGGCAATTGAGATTGGTAAGAAATACGGTGGTAAAGACTCTGGTCGATTCATTAACGGTATACTCGATGCCGTGAAGAGGAACAATGAAAGCCGCGATAATCAGTGATATTCACTCAAACTTAGAAGCGTTACAAGCGGTCATTAAAGACATCAAGAAAAGACGCATAAAGAGAATTTTTTGTCTTGGGGACCTTGTGGGTTACGGCGCTAACCCTAATGAATGTATTATGATGTGCACATCCGAAGCGAAAATTATCATTGCGGGAAATCACGATTGGGCAACAGTTGAGAAAACCGATGTTTCAGTGTTTAACCCGGTTGCTGCCGAGGCAATTCAATGGACACAAAAGCAGTTAAATAAAGGGAATTTTGGCAAACTGCAGCGTCTTAAGTTAACCAGTAGTATTGAGGATTTATTTTTAGTCCATGCTTCACCTAATAAACCTGAGCAATGGGAATATTTATTTTCTCTTGACGAAGCAAAATGTCAATTCGAATTCTTCAAGACCCAAGTATGTTTTGTTGGTCATACCCATGTACCAAGTGTTGTCTATCAGGATGCGAATGGTTATACTGATTTCATCAGTGATAACCCGTTTCCATTGATTGAAGGTCGGCGCTACATTATTAACACCGGCAGTATTGGTCAACCAAGAGATCTCGATCCAAGAGCGAGTTACGCAATATATGACGGTAATTGCAGGTCAGTTGAAATCGTCCGATTGGACTACAATATTCCACTTGCCCAACAGAAGATAATCGACGCTGGGTTACCTGAGGTGCTTGCTGATCGGCTATTGGCCGGACGCTGAGATTGTTATTAACAGCTGAGGGGCTGGATAAACTTTGACTTATATAATGATGTCTAAATTGCAGAATAGATTTATGCTTTGTTCAGGAGAAAAACAATGAAGAGAAAAGGGCCGGTGACGAAGTTAAAAGAAGAAATTGAAAAAAAAGAACAACAGATCAAGGAATTCAATGACAAATACCTGAGGGCACTCGCTGAGTTAGAGAACAGTCGTAAATTAATGCACAAGGAGATGGAAAACCACCGACTGTTGATAAAGGCTGAATTTTTCAACAAAGTTATACCAGTCCTTGACAGTTTTGACCGAGCATTGAGTGGCGCCGAGCTCAATGAGAATTTTGAGAGATTTTACAAAGGCATTGAGATAATCCATCGACAGTTGAAGGATGCTCTTAAATCACTTGGTCTGGTGGAATTTTCTGGACTCGGTGAAGTTTTTGATCCTAGTCGGCATGAAGCCGTGGGAACCGTGCCAATAGATGGTATTCAAGCTGAAGATATCGTTGTTGAGGAAATTAGCAAGGGTTACATTGTTAGCGATCGTGTAGTTAAACCGGCTAAGGTTCTCGTTTCCAAACAGAAAGAAGGAGGTCAAGAAAATGGCGAAAATAATAGGGATTGATTTAGGAACCACAAATTCGTGTGTTGCCGTGATGGAAGGCGGTCAGCCAATCGTCATCCCTAACCCAGAGGGTGGTAGAACAACACCTTCCGTGGTTGCTTTTACAAAGACGGGTGAAAGGTTGGTCGGTCCCCTTGCCAAAAGGCAGGCAATTACCAATCCCCAAAATACAGTTAGTTCAATAAAACGTTTTATGGGTAGAAGATTCAGCGAGATAGAGAAAGAAATCGCGCGTTTTCCCTTTAAAATTATAGAAAATGAAAATGGTGACGCCTGGGTTGATGCTGGTGGCAAAAAATATTCACCGCCTGAGATGTCCGCGATGATGCTGCAATACCTTAAGCAGTCAGCCGAAGCTTATTTGGGTGAGAAGGTTTCCAAGGCGGTTATCACGGTGCCGGCATATTTCAATGATTCACAACGTCAAGCGACCAAAGATGCAGGTAGAATTGCTGGTCTTGATGTGTTGCGTATTATTAATGAACCTACTGCATCTTCACTTGCCTATGGGCTTGAGAAAAAGAAGAGTGAAAAAATCGCCGTCTATGATTTTGGTGGAGGAACTTTCGATATTTCAATACTTGAAATCGGTGAGGGGGTTTTTGAGGTTAAATCCACAAATGGCGATACGCACCTGGGTGGTGATGATTTGGATGAACGGATAATGAATAACCTTGCCGAAGAATTCATAAAGGAACACGATATCGATTTACGTAAGGACCTTACCGCGTTACAAAGGCTAAAAGAGGCGGCTGAAAAAGCAAAATGCGAACTCTCTACACTCATGGAAACAACGATAAGTTTGCCGTTTATCGCTTCAGACAAAGACAAGACACCATTACATCTTGAAATGAAATTGACCCGGGCGAAATTCGAAGCATTGGTTGAGGATTTAGTACAGCGTTCAGTGCCGCCGTGTAAACAAGCACTTATGGACGCCAAATTTAGTCCTCAGGATATAGATGAGATTGTGCTCGTCGGCGGTCAAACAAGAATGCCCAAGATTCAGCGATTAGTCAAAGATGTTTTTGGCAAAGAACCGCATAAAGGCATTAACCCTGACGAGGTTGTGGCAATTGGTGCGGCAATCCAGGGTGCAGTGCTGAGCGGCGACAAAAAGGACATCCTGCTTCTTGATGTGACACCATTGACCCTCGGACTTGAGACGCTTGGCTCGGTCATGACAGGGATTATTCCACGTAACACGACCATTCCAACCAAGAAGTCACAGATATTTACAACTGCTGAGGATAACCAGACTGCGGTTACTGTTCATGTTCTCCAGGGCGAGAGACCCATGGCTGGACAAAACAGAACACTCGGTAAGTTTGACCTGTATGGAATACCACCAGCGCCGCGCGGCATACCGCAGATCGAGGTTGCTTTTGATATAGATGTTGATGGCATTCTACACGTTTCGGCAAAGGATATGGGCACTGGTAAAGAGCAGAAGATCAGGATTACTGCTTCGAGCGGGTTGTCAAAAGATGAAGTGGACCGCATGGTTGGCGAATCTAAAGAACACGCTGCAGAAGATAGGAAGCAAAAGGAACTGATTGATATTAGAAATCAGGCAGATGCGGCTATCTATTCAGTGGAGAAAACCCTCAAGGATTATGGTGAAAAGATATCATTTGAGGACCGAAGTGAAATCAACAAAAAGCTTGATGTGCTGAAAGAGAAGAAGAACACAACAGATACGGATGGTATCAAGCAAGCCGTAGACGATTTACAGCAGTCAGTATATAAATTGTCTGAGGCAGTGTATAGAGATGCTGCACAGACGCAGACCGAGGCTCCAGCAGCACCTCCGGAACCACCCCAGGAACCGCCCAAACAAGAACCCCAGGATCAAAAAGAGAAAGCAGGTGGATCTGAGTATAGAATAGTGGATGAAGAAGAAGAGAAGGAAGAGTAACGAGTAAGTAAATTTCAAATAACAAATGATAAATTTCAAATGAATGATAAAATTAAAATACTTAACAGATTGACCGAGAATGCCGAAATTTGCCTGCCTGTGCCACCTGTCTGCGTGCAGGCACGCACAGGCAGATGGCAGACAGGTAGGAGTAGAGCCTTTAGGCTCATTAAATATGGAGTGCAACGAGTCCCCTCGTTGCATGCAATGGCAGGAGACATTGCACTCCAAAATACGGGCGTAAACGCCCTATTCCTAATTCTCGGTCAGCCTGTCAATACTACATCATGAAAAAAGATTATTACGAAGTACTCGGTGTTTCAAAAGAGGCAAGCGCTGATGAAATAAAAAGGGCGTATCGGGAATTAGCAAAGCAGTACCACCCTGATATGAACCCCGAGAACAAAAAAGCAGCTGGGGAGAAATTCAAGGAAGTTTCCGAAGCTTATGAAGTTCTCATTGACCCCAAGAAAAAGCAACTCTATGATCAATATGGACACGATGGTGTATCACAGACATTTCGCGGTGGTGGTTTTTCCTGGGATGACTTTCACCATTTTGATGATCTCCAGGATATTTTAGGCAATCTATTTGGCGGTTCTGTTTTTGAAGACTTGTTCGGCATGTCGAGGCGATCCACAAGGCAACGGGCAAAACGCGGCGGTGATATTCATATCATATTGAAGGTAAGCCTGGAAGATATTGTCACAAGGGCTAAGAAGAAGTTCAGAATCAATCGCTATGAAGCCTGTTCAGCATGTGGTGGATTGGGTGGTCATGGTATAATGGCTTGTTTGCAGTGCGCCGGACGTGGTCAGGTCCAAACACAAACACGCAGCATCTTTGGAACGTTCACGAGCGTCTCGACCTGTCCAAAATGTCAAGGAAAAGGCCAGGTTGTAAAGAACCCCTGCACCAAATGTCACGGCGCCGGAAAAATAAAAAAAGCAAGGTCTATTGAAATACAAATACCACAGGGCGTAGCCCATGGGCAGTATATTGTTTTAAATGGTGAGGGGCATTATGCCAACGGCGGCAAAGGTAGTATCATTGTTGAGTTTGAGGAGAAGCCTCATGAATATTATGAGCGAAGAAAATACGATCTGTACATCAGGGTCAATATCCCATATTCGACATTAATCAATGGTGGTGCAGTGAATGTTCCTGGTTTAAATGGCAAGAAAGAGACTGTCAAGATAAGAAAAGGTAGTGGTGCACCGGAAATCGTGCGGGCACGCGGTAAAGGCATGTCGCGTCCTGGCGGTGGTCGGGGTGATTTGTATATAGAGCTTAATCTTATGCCCCTTAAAACAAAGAACAAGCAGGTGCAGAAAATAATCGAGGAACTCAAGGAATTTGAAGGTTCGTCAGTCCCGATCAAAAAGAGAAATTAGAAAAGCCTCTTATTAATACACTCCAAGCACGGAGAATAGTATGCACAACCTTTTTTATGCTTCGTCCCAC
>JAUWCU010000024.1 GCA_030609135.1 Candidatus Stahliibacteriota bacterium
ATGGTGATTGAAGCTACTGAGGCACGTCTTAAGGCAAAAAAAGCAAGGAAGAGAAAGCCTCAAGGTATTGATAGCTCCTGAAGTATCGATGTAACCGTTTGTATTTAGCGAATTATCTAATTTAGGTTTTTCGATAGTGAAGTAGAACAATGGGAGGATTTTTGGGCTTTTTGAAATCTGTAGTATAAATGCAACACCACCTATCTACCTGTGCGTTGCACGCAGACAGGTTAGAATTCTGACTCTTTAATACTATTCCGGGAGAACTAATCCAATTTGCTAAACTATCTATGTTCTGTTTGTTTTTTTGACAATATCATTCATTTTTTTACTTTCGATTTATCTGACCAATGGAATTGATACCTTGACAAATTTTGTATGCTGATTATAATAAAAGCAGAAAAGAAATGAAGTTATTTGTTCTAACATTGAGGATATTCACTTTTGTTCTTATTGTTTTATGCATAAATTCGAATCCAGGATGCAAAGACCCATATGATTATTCCCCACCGCCAGATTCTTTAGTCGAGCCACCCGATGAAGTGCCCGAGCTACTCTTTCCACCAGATGATACTCAATTTGTGTTTGGACAACAAGGGCATGGGTGGGATACAATATGGGTCAGCTTCCAGTGGAGCGAAATCACTAATGCACAATATTATGATCTTGTGACTTCAACAGATTCTAATTTCCCTGATAGCATAAGTTGGAGACAGCGAGTGTCGAGCACTTCACACATTGTTGTATTTGGACCACAGGATTGTTATTGGCGTGTTTGCGCTGGAAGCAACTATTGGACATGGTATACTGGTTGGTCTGAAACAGGCAGATTCAAATTGGTAGTCCCTTAGTAAATCGCTTTCCTTTTTTATTTGTACCAAAATAGTGCCGTATTTTTACCAAAACCTATAGTAATAGACAGAATGATGCAAAACCTTATTTGACTTGCTTTCGGGGAAATTGGGGGGGAATTGGGGTCAAATCTTTACATTATACATTACTAAAATGGGATAACAGACCCGCTACGGACTTACGGAATGTTTCGAAGAACTGAGAAATAATCCGTGGGTGGGTTCATATTGACATATTGGAACAATCGAACACCTGCTCTCGTAATCGTCATCAATATTTAAGAGGGTTATAAAACCGAACAATCGAACACCTGCTCTCATAATCTGAGGATATTAGATATGAAGCATCCAAAGGAATGGTGGGTGGAACGGAATCGATTGAAGAAATGGGGTGATGGTGGTTTAATTGGTGGTTTATACGACGGACGGTCATTATGGTTTATTTACCGGTAAAGATTATACAAAAATGGTAATTAAAGCTACAGAGATACGTCTCAAGGCGAAATATGCAAGGGAGAAAGAGAACCAAGGTATTGATAGCTCCTGAGGTATCAATGTAACCAGTTGTATTTACCGAATTATCTAATTTAGATTTTCAATAGTGAAGTAGAACTATGGGAGGATTTTTTGGTCTTTTGAAGTCTGTAGTATAAATGCAACACCACATATCAAAATTCTAAATTCCTTCCGCTATTTTAGGATAATTAAGAGAGCCAACTTAACTTCCTAAAGTACTTACTGCTTATTCTTCTATAAATATCATTTACAAAATCTTACTTTTGATTTTTCTGACCGAGAGCACCATATACTTGACACAACCAACGATTTATTTATAATTAACTGGAGGCTCCGTGAACGAAATGATTTTAACATTGGCGTTACTCAATATAGCAAGTGGTAAAATTCAAGGTATTGTCAAAGATGCAACTACTGAAGAACCTATCGCATATGCAGATGTTCTCATCTTAGATACCGAGATCGGTGCTGCAACTGATGAACAAGGGCGATTTTTCATCCTGAATGTTGAGACAGGTATGTATACTCTTGAGATTTCTTGTATTGGATATCAGACAAAGAGACTCGAAAATGTTATCGTAGAGACAGGTTACGCAACTCGACTGGAAATTGACATTACCCAAACAGCCATAGAAATTGCGCCAATAACAGTGACTAGTGAGCTGCCTGTGGTAAAGAAAGACTATGTTGGCTCGACATATATCATCAGGAGAACGCAACTTCCGCACTTGCCCATTGACTACACCAGTCAAATAGTCGCGTTTCAGGCTGCTGTTGCTATGGTTGATACTGCAATACATGTCCGTGGCGGACGGGTGACTGAAGTACAGTACATGATCGACAATATCCCTATCAACGATCCTCAAACAGGAGATCTTGCAATCAATATATCCAAAAAAGTGATTGACGAGGTTATATTTTTGCCCGGCGGGTTTGATGTGGAATACGGTCGGGCAATGTCTGGTGTAGTTGATTTAGTTACGGAGCGCCCTTCAGATGTTCTCCATGCAGAAACCCATGGCAAGACCGAACGTATTATGCCCTATTACTACGATTACGGGTATGAAACATGGCAATCAGCAATTCATTTGCCAATTGCAAAGAGATTGAGAGGACTGGTTTCCCTGGATGTTATGCATACGGACGACTGGAATCCAAAGCTCTATATTCAACCACATAAAGAGCGTGATGACTACACCGTATATACTAAATGGTTATACACTCCAACCGGCAATTTAACATTTGGTCTAAGTGGTGCACATTCCCGAACGCAATTCGATCGGTACCAACACAAATTCAAATTTCACCTTGACCACTGGAGGTCAGACATGAGATACGGCAATTTTCAAGCTTTGAACATAAGCTATCTTCCAACAACCCGTTCACTTTTCAAGCTTACTTTGAGTCGTCTGTTCACGAGAAGAATGTATGGAGTCCGAGAAGCAGGTCCATACGGTATTTTCGAGGACTTTGAATTTCGTGATTACAGTACTATGGAACAAGCGCATCCAACCTTTAAAAACCCTTTTGGAGTTTGGGCAAGATATTATAGAATGACTGGTGACTACCATGAATATCAGGATAAAACATCTCATTTGTTCAGAGGATGTTTAAGCACTCGTCTTCAGGCGCATGCTTATCATGAAGTTAACGCTGGCATTGAATATACTTATATGGAACTGGATAATTTCACTCACAAAATCAGTGACAGTATGCATCAAATAAACGACGAATATAGATATAACCCTGTAGAATACTCTATCTATGTCCAAAACAATGTTGACTATGAAGGACTATATGCGAAAATCGGATGTCGGTATGATTACTATGATGCAGATATTGCTGATGTTGATCCAAAGATACTATTGTCACCACGTTTTGGTTTTTCCTTTATGGTTACTGAAAGATTCATGTTCCGTGCCAACGTGGGAAGATATGTTCAACCGCCCTTATATGATTATATATACCCTTTCTACAATATAATACCATTACCATCTTATATGCAGAGCCCGCTAGTTGGAAACCCAGACTTAGAGCCAGAAAAGACAATAAGTTATGAAATAGGACTTCAGGGAGAGTTACGAGAAAATGTTGTGGCAACCGTGAATACATTTTATAAGGATGTCGCAAACCTCATTGGTACGAGGTTTGTTCCTGCATTGCCGAAAAGCTACACATCGTATTTCAACGTGGGATATGCGAACGTGAAAGGAGCAGAGGCAATAATTGAGTATGGGAATCCAGTTTTTTCAGGTAAGTTGTCATATACGATATCGTGGGCACGAGGCACCAGTTCATTCGCAGACGAGGTATATTATCGATACTATGCTGAAGATTCTGACACAAGTTTGACTTTTGAGGCTAGGGAATACTATCTGGATTTTGACCAGCGGCATCGGGTATTTCTCCAGGGTAATGTTAGCCTTCCATTACAGAGCAAGGTATATTTGTTCTGTTATTTTGGGGCAGGTTTCCCCTACACACCACCGGGGCCTGAAGGGAAATATATTGATCGGAATATATATCGGCTACCATTTCAGCGACGGATTGACTGTGTTATGTCAAAGTCATTCAACATAGGAAAAACCGTCATCAGGGCCAACTTGGAAATTATTAATGTATTGAATGCAAGATATATGATCGCACCAAATACTACATGGGTACCTTTGGAAAGTATCAAGAAAGAAGATTTTGATGATTACATCATATTTTCCGCCCCATATTACAGCCCTGCTGCTGACAGGAACCATGATGGTGTCATTTCTCCTTCTGAAGAGTATAATGCATTTTATGAACTTGTGCAATCGACGGATGATTGGGTAAGTGCCTATACTGCTCCCAGAAGGGCACGCCTGGGGATAAGTGTAAGTTTTCAATTAGGGAGGTGATTGTGAAGTTATTTCTCTATATTTTAAGATGTACTGCTGTTGTCATTGTGGTTTACGCAGGACTTGCATATCAGAGTTGCGATGATCCTGGTGATTATAAGCCACGACCCGATTCGCTTGTCTACCCACCTAATGAAGTTCCCGAACTCATTACTCCACCTAATGATACTCATTTCGTATTTGGACAACAGGGACACGGTTGGGATACAATCTGGGTTCCCTTCCAGTGGACTAAGGTAACAGATGTGCAATACTATGAGCTCGAGATCGCACCCAACGCGAATTTCGATGGCAGTGATGTCTATACAACTGATGCCGAGTCATATACCCTACCAATGGAAGCAATTGATCATGCTTACTGGCATGTCAGAGCTGGGAGCGACTACTGGAAATGGTATACGGGCTGGTCAGAAACAAGGCACTTCAGAGTAGTCTATCCTCCTTTTGAGTAAGTTTGTTGAACAGAATATTCTGTCTTGCAAAACTCTCTTATATTCTTAGGGACTATAAGAGATAACATTAAAATTGGCAAGATCAACGTGTTTGAAGAAGATGTAATTCACGCTGGTAAGGTGGCCAACTTATATGATTTTATAACAGCTTTACCAAAAGGCTTCGGAACGGAGGTTGGTGAACGGGGTGTCAAATTGTCTGCTGGGGAATGTCAGCGTTTAGCCATTGCGCGTGTTATCCTTAAAGATTCTCAGGTTCTGATATTCGATGAAGCAACATGTCAGATTGACTCGGATTCTGATAGATTAATACAAGAGGCGACGCAACAAATTTTGGGAAGGAATGGGGTCAAATCTTTACAGGCTGACCGAGAATAAGGAGTAGGGCGTTTACGCCCGCCCCGTTAAATAAACTTTTAGGAAAAGTATGAGCATCCCTGTTACACAATTTAACAGGGCCCGTCAAAAACTGCCGAAATTTCAAGAAATTTAACAAGCCTGAAGGCTCTACTCCAATAAATTTCGGCATTCTCGGTCAGCCTGTTTATATTATACATACCGAACACCTGCTCTCATAATCTCATTCCTCAATATGTTCACCGGTCATCGGAACAAACCTGACCGGAACAATACTTTTGGTCTTGATTTCACCATCTCTTTTTTCGAGTAGTTTTAGTTCCTGATAAAGGGTGCCTACCGGAATAATCATCCTGCCTTCTTGAGCAAGTTGCTCCATGAGTGGCTCGGGGATATAAGGGGGCGCACAGGTTACAATGATGGCATCAAATGGAGCATGTTCTTCCCAACCAATGTAACCATCTCCACACTTAACTGTAATGTTGGTGTAACCAAGATCCTTTAAAAGCCTCTGAGACCCCTTAGCCAGTGTCTCTATTATTTCAATCGAATACACCTCTTTTGCCAATTCCGCCAAGATAGCTGCTTGATAACCTGAGCCAGTTCCTATCTCTAATACTTTTTCATTTCCACTCAGTGCTAAGAGTTCGGTCATCAAAGCCACTATATAAGGTTGAGAAATTGTTTGATCTTCTCCAATTGGTAATGGTCGATCAGCATAAGCAAGAGATTTAAGCGCATCAGGAACAAACTTATGTCTTTCTACCTTGAGCATTGCGTTAAGCACTCTTTCATCTTTAATACCCCTGCTCTTTAACTGGGTTTCGACCATCTTTTCTCTCATTGAGAGAAAATCTACCTTTGCCTTTTCAGCCCTATAATCTTTGGTAGAACCTTTACAAGACAAAGATAAAGATAATAGTATCAAACAAAGAGTAAATACCTTCATACTCACCTCCTTTACTGTCATCGTCCGATTTAATCGGACGATCCAGTCTGTTATATTTTGCGCCTTCCTCCCGATTTATCCCACCTGCTGTAAGTCTCGCTATAGTCTCGAGTCTAACGAAGTTAGAGAGAGGAATGTAGTGAGAGGTCATAAATCTCGAGCGAAACAAGAGGCCCCGTAGCGGTAGCATTTGGGGTGAAATCTACTATTTCATCGGAACACATTATCCCTTACTCACTACTGTCCTTTATCGTTTGACCCCATTACTTTTTATTTATCTTCAACCCACTGCCACTTCTCGAGGATCTGATTGATCTTGTTCTCAACTTGGTCTCGTGCAGTAAAACGTTCCCTTCCTTTCATAAGAAGCTCGTCATAATTTGTATGTTCGTGCCTGATATGTGCTTTTACAGCAAGCACAATTGCCTGGGAGTCAAATTCTTTTGCCATTGCTGTCCTGCCAACTCTGCCACTATATTTTTTACAAGCATATTCAGCAATCCTGAGTGTCTCTTTTCTTGGACATTCTGGAAAAAGGTTTTGAATCTGTGCCGCAAATTCGCTAACATACTTTTCATCCAATTCAACCCGCCTCATCGCTTCACGTTTGCGCCGTTCTTTTCTAAACTCTGCATCAGACAGGCATTGCTTCATTGCTTGCTCGATTGCTGTTTGTTCTACTAAAACACCCTGGCGTTCATAGCGTTTGCGAGTACGACTCCATTGTAATACTATTACAGATATTTTTGAATTCTTTCTTGCGCGTAAGGTCAATGCCATATCGCCTCGCGGAAGAAACTCAAGATGGCCAAAATCAGCACAAGAAAGACATAATGGGGTTCCCTTTTCTAAATAGAGAAAAGAACCATGCAGTAATTCTTTACCGCATTCAGCACATTGTGAATCTCGCCTGATAATATAGACTAATAAATCCTTGGATTTTTGTTTTTTCATTTTCCCCTGATATGATTCGTCAAGAATTTCATCGTCATATATGAATTATCCTGAACTTTGTGAGGATGTCAATACCAATTTTACACAAATCTTTGATTTGGTTGAAAAATTGAGTACCCCTCATCTTGTTCGGCAGATGTATAGATACAACTAAATACATTTCAATAATATTTACAAAAACATCATGTATTATGTAGGCTGCAATCAAAACAAGGTGCGGGGATTCAATTTGCAATTAAAAAACGCCCTATTTATCCTATGAAATGTTCACTATTTCATTGGGACGCTCTTTAGTATTGTTTTTCTCCAACGAACTGCAGTGCTGTGGGGTTACCCACTAACAGTGAATTGCTCGTTTACTAATATTTTTTTAAAGGAGGCAAATGTGTAAATTAACCCTTGACTATATTAAACCAGATTTGACCCCATTTCTTCCCGCACTTTTATTTGACTAAAACCGCCTTTCGGATTTTTATCTGCTTCTCAACCCTTAATCTGTAGAAATATATGCCGTTTGGTAGTATTTTACCCGATTCATCTGTTCCATCCCAGTATTCAGTATGGAATCCCGGGTCCATCTGTTTATCTACCGATGTCTTTATAATTCTTCCACTGGCATCATAAATCTGGAGCTGAACATGTGAAGCTCCATTCTTTGATTGAGGAACTAAATAGCTAATGGTCATTGATTTTTTAAATGGATTTGGATAAACCAAAAGACATGAGTTTTTGATTGGAGACCCTGAACTGATTTCTTTAATCCCATAAACCTGCCAATAACGATTATATGCTGTGTCTGCATTTACCTTTAAATCATTCAGATTATCACCACCAATAATTGCAAATGCCGCAACTGCAGAATCACCGGGGACGATTGTAAATGGCCCGGCAGAATTACAGGTTGACCAATCATAAGGACGATTAGAAGAAGGATTTTGAATCGTGCCATTCATGAATTTAATCTTTATACTATCAGGTAAACCACCATATAAGTAAGGATCTATTAATACAAGATTCGCAGCTGGGATATCACGCCTTGGTTCCAAAATTACAACACCACAATAAGGCGTACTATAATACATCCAGGTCAGATTTCTGGTGGTATCAGATGAACCTTGATCACTCGAACCACCGGAAAAATCAAAGTCCATAAAAACTGCGGCATATATGTTATTAATAGATTCATTTCCGGTATTATGCATAATAAATCTCATAATCACAAAATCGCCAGCTGTAGGTGCACTCCAGGCAATTGAATATTGTGCAGTAATAAATCCCTTTGGTGTCGGATGACCAGAATCACTATAGGCTGCGGTTGCATACTCATCGCTAAATGGACCGGGTTCATACATTACAACCATTCCATTGGGAGTGGTTGTCCAATCAAAGTCATCTAACCGATCAACTAAATAATTAGCAGCATTGCCAGCGGCAAAACTGCCATAATACAGATGACTGGGACTTGAAATTGGATAAGAGAATCCATCACCAAACTGCTGATTGGATGTCATAAAACCTATTGCTCCATATCGGGTAACAGATAATTTGCAATTGCCACAATCGTGTGTTGCATAATCTTCTTGGTAATTATTAATATCATTTTTTAATCCACCAAGAACAATATTTACAAAACACGATATAAATAATAATCCTGTCATATTTACCTTTTTTTATATTATAATAATATTCGCCTGACTGTCAAGATTACCAAAACAATTAAAGTTGAGAGGGGCCATGCGAGGGAAAAAGTGGTAGGTTTTGACATTCGACAAAACCTAAAATCTCGGCTGGCTTTGCAATTAAAAAACGCCCTTTGCTCAACGCCCTACGCTATACGCTTTTATCTCCGTTTCTCCTTGTCACCGTTTCTCCATTTCTCTTTCTAGCATCCAGAATCCAGTATCTGTAGTTGCTGTGTGATTAGGCGGCGCGCAAAAAAGCAATCAACTCTGCAAGTTTTTCCAAAGGCACTTCTAATATGCCGGGGTGATACGAGATTGATATGACATATAGCGTTTTTTGTCCATTCTTATTGCGATAATAGAATTCATAAGACGGCGTTTCAAAAGGCAGTTTTGCAGCATCTTGCGGTACGATGTTCTGTGCAGGGGTTCTTGCTGTACCTTGCGCTCCTTCTTTTATCAAACGATCTTGTGCCATAAAACTCCTTTCTTATATATATATTATAACTGTCTGGAGCAAATCCACAAGGGGGGTATTTTAGGCTTAAATATGTTTAAGACTAATTCAATGATTGACATAATAACTGCAGCGTATATAATATTTTTAGATGATCAGCATAGGCAAAGAGTACATTGACGATTTAACCGGGCTTTATAATCGCCGTTATCTCAACGAACAAATACCAAAAAGACTAAAAGGGACTCAACGTAAGGATATGCCTTTATCAATAGTCCTGATTGATCTGGATCATTTTAAAAATGTCAATGATACTTATGGGCACACCAGGGGTGATGTGGTACTCAAGGAGTTTGCGTTGTTTCTCAAAGCATTACTAAGAGCACATGATATGGTATTTCGCTACGGGGGTGATGAGTTTGTCTGCACGCTTGCTGATACTGATTATGAGCAGGCGGTGAAGATTTCTGAGCGCTTCATTGAGCAATGTCGGACCAGGGAATTTTCACAGATCAGGTTAACGATGAGTATTGGTATAGCTTCATGTCCAAAGCATGCAAAGGATTGGCCGGTGCTCTTTGAAATTGCCGATAGAAATCTATACAGCGCCAAGAGGCATGGTAGAGATAGAGTCGGTGTTTTCGAGAAAGAGAAAAAGGTATTGCATATCCCAACCCCAGAGATCATTGGCCGGGATGAAGAGATAGCCAGAATTAAGGATTTCATAAATCCAATATTCAAGGGTCATGGTGCTGCGGTATGTATTAGTGGCGAGATTGGTGTTGGTAAAACGAGGTTAGTGTATGAGATTATAAGAAATCATGATTTTCAAGATATTCAATTCTTGAAGAGCAATTTATCAGCCACGACAAAGTCGATTCCTTATTATCCTTTCCGGGAGATCATCCGTGAGGTGATCAAAAAAGAAGGTGAAGCAAGTGTTTTTGAGATACCTCAGGCATATCAGATCGAGCTCGTGAAAATACTACCCGAGTTATCGAGCAAGTCAAAAAAAGCAGATAGAGATATTTTCATGCTCGATAAGTTCCGACTTTTTGAGGGGGTGCGGAGGTTTTTGGCATTACAGGCTTCAAAGGCGCCTTTGTTTGTATGTTTGGACAATATCCATTGGGCAGACGACAGTTCCGTGGAACTTTTCCACTATCTAATCAGGGTTTTAAAGGGAAGTCCGATTATTTTCTTTTTTGTTTACCGTGTTGAGAAAATGAAGGATAGTGTTTTTCAAAGTGCATTGCAATTGATGACGCGCGAGGATCTTTACAAGGGGATAGAACTCGAACCTCTAAAAACGGCTGATGTTGCACGCATGCTTTCATTGATGATAGATGCCATTCCATCTTCTGAACTTACCGAGTATATATTTAAAGAAACCGGTGGCAATCCATTTTTCATTGAGGAGTTAATGAAATCTATAGAGACGAATGGTGCGCTCGTCTGGAATAAAGATGAGTGGATATTTGACAGAGAGAAAAAGACTGTTATCCCTTATTCGGTAGAGGGTGTTATTGACAGAAAATTGGGTATGATGGATAAAGAGGCATGTGATTTATTAGAATGTACGGCAGTGATTGGTCGGGGTTTTGATTTTAGTTTTTTGCGGGATATAACCAAGATGAATGAGGGGCACCTCTTTGATCTAATAGATGAGATATTGGGAATGAAATTATTGAAAGAGAGTGGTGGAGAGCAGTATTGTTTTTCGGAGGAGATAATTAGAGAAATAGTTTATCAACGGATAAATAAGGTTAAATTGAAGCGTTATCATCAGACGATTGGTGAGAAGTTATTGAGTCTTCATAAAGATCGTATTAAAGAAGTGGTTGAGGAGTTGGCTCACCATTTTTACATAAGCGGGGATCAAAAGAGAACAGTGAAGTACAGCACGCTTGCCGCGGATAGGGCAAAACATGTTTATTCGAACAAAGATGCAATAAGGTTCTACACCTGGGCAATTGAGAGTTTGTCTAAGAGCACAATCAAGCAAAAAGAAACAAAAGAAATTGAATGTTTAAGGAAACGAGCTAAGGTACTTAACCTAATTGGAGAAAATGAAAAGGCGATCAGCGACTTAGACGCAGCAATAGAAAAGGCTAAGAAAATAAACAGTAGAAAACATGAAGCGGATTGCCTTGTTGAGGTCTGCAAGTTCCACCTGGATATCGCTCAATATGACCACGTCTTGGAGAAAGCCGATATTGCTTTGAAGATCTATAAACATATGGGAAACAGAGAGGGCGAAGCAAATAGTCTAAATGACCTCGGCATTGTTTATGCTAATCTTGGTAAGTATGAAAAAGCACTGCAATTTTATCAGCATTCACTAAAAATAAGAAAGGAAATTAGCGATCGAAAAGGTGAATCAGCAAGTCTGAATAACATTGGTGTAGTCCATCATTGTCTTGGTCGTTATTCCAATGCTTTGAAGTTCTTCCAGAATTCACTGAAGATAGATGAAGAGCTTGGCGATCTTATAGGTATTGGGATGTCCTTCAGTAACATAGGTGCTTCTTATAAAGATCTATATGAATATTCCAAAGCTTTGAAGTTTCATAACCGTGCGTTGCGAATAAATGACAAAACAGGTGATAGTAGAGCCAAAGCAATGAGCTTTAACAATATTGGACTTATCCAAGAGAAATTCGGTAAGTATTCTAATGCATTGAATTTCTACGAGCGTTCGTACAGAATAGCTGAGGACGTTGGCGAACGTAGAGTTCAGGCAGCATGTCTTACTAATAGCGGACAGATATATACTTATATTGGCGAATATTCAGAGGCTTTGAAATCATACCAGAATTCATTGAAAATCGCCGAAGAAATGAAAGACCGTCCCCTTGAAGCAGTAAATCATGCACGCATTTGCTGGATGTTGTTCGAACAAAACAATTTGTCACTTGCTGAAAAACATTGCAACCGTGCTCGCTCAATTGCAAAGAAAATCGGATCAAAGGCAATACTTGCTGATGTCTCCATTGTCGTCTTCCCACTCTATTTAAAAAGGAATGATTTGGTTAAGGCAAGAAATAGGCTAAAAGAAATTATGTCCCTTGTTGACGAATTAGATTTAAAGGAAGCAACAGCGGAAGCCCTTTGTCTTTCCGGTCGTCTTCTTACAAAACAAAAAAAGTGGGCTAAGGCAAAATCTTCCTTTGAAAAATCATTCTCGATCTTCAAACAAATAAAAAGTAAACTTGGGTCTGCTAAAATACTTTATTATCAAAGCTTGATGTTTAAGGAATCCGGTGATAAATCCAACGTGAAAAAATATTCTGCCAAGGCAATGAGAATATTTAGACAACTTAGCGCCAAAGGGTGGATCGAGAAACAAACGTATTCGTGATTCGTATTCCGTATTCGTAGAACTATCAAAAAACACTGACTTTAATCATAATGCTCATGGGGTTTGACCTTGTTGCGGCGCTGGTATTGTGGGTTGTGCTGACTCGGTTTGACTCAATAATTTACGATACACAAAAGCAATGACTAGCAACGTTGTCGGTATCGTCGCAAACAATCCAATGAACAAACACAAAAATCCGATTTGATCGCTTCTTTGTTTGAAAAGTTCTTCTTTTCCATCTTGCCTCCTTGTAAAAATTAGAAGATGATAATCTTCTTGAACGTGCTACCTTTTACTTGAATAAAGTAGATGCCGTCTGGCACGTGCGGAATCTTGATCGTTTCAGTATCACACCATTTATAAATCTCGCGACCAGTCACTGTGTACAGGACATGCGTACCAAAAGGTATCGAAATACTTGAGCCTTTTCTTATGATTGTAGGCAGCAGAAAATTTGTGCGTGGTCCTGAAAAAGACTCCTTAATAGACAGATAAGGTGAAACTTCAAAAAGGGAAACACTTGCCGCTTCAAAATTAAGGGTCAAATAACTCCAACCTGTACGTATGCTGTCCGGCACAAAAGCACCCTGATCTTCGATGCCGGTCGTGCCATTATATGGCGCACCTATCACTGCATTGTTGGTAATATTATACAGGTGATAGGATTGCACTGAATCCTCGAGTTGAATAGTCATTGTATAGGTCGTATCAAGTGTTTTATTAATTACCATGAGCACGTACTTATTATCTGACGACCGTTTCGATGCCCAGGATTCAATACCATAGCCAGTATTCTTGTGATCAGAAAACGCATATATCAATGTATCGCCAAAATACGTATTATACAGTTCAAGTACATATGAAGGCATACGCCTGCTCACTGAGTCTCCTCGAATTATTCCGAAGTAGGGAAAATCTGACGGGTTATCAGTATCTCCTTCATGAATACTGTAAACACCAGCCATCTTAAGTCCCGCATGCATAAAGTGACCTATGCAGTCGGCAATAAATAGACCAGTCAAATAATTCCACCATAAGGGGTCCGGGACCATGATAATCCCTGAATTGTATTCAAGGATAACAAGTTCAATATGTGATGCACCAATCGCATCCAGTGAATCTCTGTACATCTGAATAAATGGTTCACATGGAAAGATGGTATCAGTTTTGGAAAGCCATTCTATGTAGTCGGTCGTGTCCGCAATCGAGTCCCACGCACTGCTGGCATAATAATGCACATCAAGATAATCAATAAGATTCAGGTTAGGCTGGATCACCGGACGAATCCAGGAAGGTTCTCCGGCAATGGAATAGATAAACTCCAATGGTATGGGACTCGCACCTTCCATTGCGTTCACATACAAAGGGATGAGATTGGCAAAGTCCTGGGGCGTCCAAAAGACTGAGTCCTGCCATGACCAATTAGCAAAAGGGATGCCAAAGTGCCGGTAAAAAGTCAAGGTGCCCCAGGGTGGTACAGGCCACTCGCCTCCAGCAATATCAGGTTCATTACCGAGACTCCAGATACTCACATTATACGGTTCAGGGTGGCCGCGCTGTGCACGCAATTGACCCATCGGGGTTGTCGTATCTGCGTTCACATACTCGACCATGCGGCGGGCAAGCGCTGTATCAGCAATATGCATATTGACCGTGAGAATCGGCTCGGCATTGATCACCTCGCACAAGCGCAGAAAACTATCCACACCAAAATTTACCGCACCTGGTATTAACAGGGTATCGACAAAATCAATATAAAATACACCGCCCAGGGAATCTGCCTCCCAGTCAAGATATTCCGCACCAATACCACCGAACCTCAATAATGAAGGTTTTGTCGCAGCAATCAAGGGTCGGGTTTCAGTAAGCGGTGAAAAACAAGAAGACATCTCATCACCCGAACCAAAAATCAAAGGTGAAATAGCTGTTTTTTCAGAATCCGGGCACACAATAATATTACCGGGTATTTGAGCGAATGACAGCACACAATAAACACTGAGCAATAAATAGCAGAATGTATATTTCATTTAATTTTTATTACCTTTATTATATCTCCACCATCTTTCTTGACAAAATAGACGCCTGGAGCGAGGTAATTGGCATCGATTTGTCGACCGGTGATATCAAAGATTTTGTAATCATCATTAGTTTGTAAATTGAGGCGACCCCTGAAAATAGTAGGACTAAAACCATTAATGGTTCGAAGCTTGGAACCGTGTTCTTCAATACCGGGTAGACCGCTGAACAGTTCATCCCATGAATAGAAATGGCGGTGAAGAACATGCGCGCCCTGATTCCTAACTGCATAGCTGACCCCGACACACGGCCAATCAGGGTGTTCTACAATGATATTAGGCCGGAAGACCATGGACTGCACAGTACCAGCATAATAGCCCCAGCCGGCAACTGCATTTTCAATGGCGATGGCGCGCCGTGTATCCAGATGTATGTCGTCATTGAGCGAATCAGCCATGATTTGATAGCGAGAGCAGTACACTGGAGCATAGAGCACGCGCTCATGATTGGTCACACAAAGGTTCCAGTCAGAATTTATCTGCGGGGCAATAACATTATCGCTTACCAGACGTAAGGAATCACTAATATTGTTTATTTCTAAAATACCCGCAGGAACAGAATGGCTTACGTCATACCGTGAAAAAAGATGGACATCCCAACACGTGAGGCTTGTCGAATCATGGATCGCCTGTTTGAGATCAAAGATATCATTAACGCCGTTTGAATCCAGATCAACTGCTTCGATTGCATTCCGGCAAGATAATGTAAATGCCGCCAATGAATTTGGTGGTATATAGGTTGTGTCACGGTTATACCCATAGTCACAGCACAAACCCACACCCTGCTCGTTCACACCTGAAAGGCAACCAAGCATACCAGCCATTGTAATTGAAATAAAATTCTGTTCGTCAGATTGATCAGGTGCGCGGGCAATGATCACACTGGTATTACCAAGGGATGTATATTGCCCGGTTGAAAAATCTAGATCACGAGCTATGACCAGTCCACCTTGTAGAGTATCGTCATTTACTGTGGACTCACCCCAACCTGAAATACTTGAACAGCCGAACAAATTGAAATCGCAAAGTGCATTAAGACACAATAAGTCCTCAACCGTGACCTCCCTGCCCAATTCTGGATGATACATATCAACACCCTTGACAAGACAGCCATCATACATGCCTTGAGCCTCATCCTGGTATTTCTGTGGAGTAAAGAACCGCAGCCGAAAATAAGGTAGGGTAGCATATTCGTATTCAAATGGCGACACCATGTGGAAACTTGTATTACCAATGGCAAAACGAATCAAATTCGCCATTGCCTCTTCACCGAGCAGATAACCGTGTCCATACCCCATTTGATAATAACTGCCCCAGATCAAGAGATATTTTTGGGAAGGTGGACCTTTGGCCCTTAACCGACCATTACAGATAAATGGCTGAGCTGTGCTATCAGGAAGCATGATGTCATCAAGCCATATTTGCTCACTGTTTTGCATGGCACGGATGCGGAAAGCCACGTAAATTGGACTGCCGCTGTAAAACCCCAGACTTACTGTTTCTTGAACCCAGGATGTATCAGTAATAGAAATAGTCTGAAGCAGAGTAAAGGCACGCATGTCAGGCGGCGATGATACGGTCACCATAATATCAAGGCTGCATCCGGTCGTGAATGCCGCCTTGCACCAGAAACTCAATAGTGTATCATTTGTCCCGGCTTGAGGTAAAACCTGCGGTGTTATCAGGTAATCTAAGTTTGTAAAAGTCAAACCAATGTAAGCTGTATCAGCATAACAGGTAGCTGAATTATTACCTGTATACCCAGCCGTGATGTCACGGAACCAAAATGCGTCAAGGCAATCTTCATTAACGATTATCCAATGGTCAGGCGGGAAATAGTCCTGGGCTTCAAAACTCTCGGTCCATGATGCGTGCAAAAAAAGTATTATCATTAACATGACATAATTGTATCCAATGACAAACAGAGGTCAAGAGCAGAAATGGAGTATGGGTGTAACAGAGTATCGGAGTATCGGCGAAACGGAGAACACCGAGAACCAAATCCCAAGCTCTCCCGCTTTGCGGGATCTACGATTTTCCTATATATTATAATCCAAAATGATAAATCCCGCAATCCTATTTGTAGAATTATAATACGAAGCGGGATAAATCGGGACAAGAACCAAGCTCCAAATTAGTCAATTACTTAATCAGGCTGTTGAAAAAGTCATTTTTCACTGGAGTAGAGCATTTATGCTCGCCCCGTTAAATAAAGGTATAGCAAAATGTTTTTGGTATACTGAAATTAGTATTTAAACGGGGCTCGTGACAACTGATGAAATTTCATTGCTTTTGACGGGGCTAAAGCCCCTACTCCACTAAATCAACAGCCTGAATTATTTAGTTACTGCTTTACGAGTTACTCAATAACCAATATTTTTGCCAAGGAATAGGCTTGACAACCAATAAAGGATGTGTAGAATAGCTCATGCCAAATAAAGTAGTCATACGTTTTCTTGACGGTCGGATTGAGCGCGGCTATACCGCTGATTTCCAACCCCAGAAAGAAATATTCCATCTCGTTGTAAAAGGCGAGGGGCCGGGTAGATCTTTAGCAGTCAAGATGGCTAATCTGAAAGCTGTTTTTTTTGTAAAGGAGTTACACGGGATGGACAAAGACCGGCCCGTCGTAAAAAGGAACTTTGCCGACCTGAAAGAAAAAAAACTGATCGGCAAAAAAGTGCGTGTTGAGTTCCTTGACGGCGAGGTTTTAAACGGCATAACCCTGGGTTACTCACCACAACGCCGCGGATTTTTCTTTACACCGATCGACCCGGAAAGCAATAACGAACGGATCTTTGCAGTCCTGAGTGCAATAAAGGATATATCGTTCCATGAATAAACCAATTGGTGAAGTAAATCTTCCAGGCATTAAGAAATTCGGTTCGGGAAAAGTACGCGAGATATTTGACATCGGTGATAGATTTCTCATTGTTGCCACTGACCGGATATCTGCATTTGATTATATCCTCCCAACCCTGATTCCTGAAAAGGGTAAGATCCTCAACAAATTGTCGGTATTCTGGTTCCAGGAAACAAAATACATTATGGAAAACCACTTCATCACTGACCAGGTTGATAAATATCCAGGTGAGTTAAAACAATACAAAGATATTCTGGTTGACCGCTCCATGCTGGTCAAAAAAGCAAAGCCCTTAGACGTTGAGTGTGTAGTGCGCGGTTATATCGCAGGGTCAGGTTGGAAAGATTATCAAAAAACCGGGCTTGTCGGCGGGGTAAAACTTGACAACCTCAAACAGGGTGATGAACTCCCCAATCCGATGTTCACACCAGCGACCAAAGCGCATACTGGACACGATGAAAATATCAGCTTTGAGCAGATGAAAGAAATAGTGCCTGAACATGATGCCGAGTACATAAAATCAAAAAGCATTGAACTCTACAAATTTGCGCATGATTATGCGCGTGAACGCAATATTATTATTGCTGATACGAAATTCGAATTCGGCAGGCTCGATAACCGGCTAATTCTCATTGACGAAATCTTCACGCCGGATTCCAGCCGCTTCTGGAACCCTGAGCTGTACAAACCAGGTGGTTCCCAGGTTTCATTTGATAAACAGTTTGTGAGAGACTATCTCCTGAGCACAGACTGGGATAGAAACTCGCCGCCTCCAGAGCTGCCTCCAGACATCGTCGAAAAAACAGTCGCACGCTATAAAGAAGCATTTAATAGACTTACTTAATCCGCTTTACGCAGATTAAGTAAAATTCCAAATAAAACCTAATACTCAAAATGCAAATTCCCCACAAAATTCTTACTTCTTACTTCTTACTTCCTGCTTCCTGCTTCTTACTTCTTACTTCTTGCTTCTTGACTCTTACTTCTTACTTCTTGCTTCTCACTTCGTAATAGGTAAGTTTTTCCTAAATTGTAGCGGGCGGATTTATCCGACATAATAAAAATATCCGAAAATTTGTGCGATGAATTGCACCGCTACAATAATTGCTACGTTTTTTATATCATTTTTAGGAAAAACTAAACTATTACCTCACTTCTTACTTCTTACTTCCTGCTTCTTGGTTCTTGCCTGTCCCGAGTATATCGAGGGGAACACTGTTGAAGGATCAGACCTATGGCTACGGAGTGCAGTAGCTTGTTGGAGTGTAACGAAAATCCCGTTCTATCGGGGCTACTGCATGCAACGGCAAGCCGTTGCACTCCATCTACTCTCTCCGCCCTACTGTCTGTACCAGCATCTTCTTATACGTAGTCGCCCGATTTATCGGGCCAGAATCAGAATTCTCTCTTAACCATCGTGTGTTTGAAGTACATAAACACAACGTGATCAGTCACTCGTTCGTCAGGGTATAAATCTGTTTTCATCCACTTGTAGTTATAAGCAATATCAATTCTTGTGTTCTCAAAAAAATCCAGACCAAACCCAGCAGTCACCGTATTGGTCATGGTCTTATCACTATCTAAATCCAGGTCTGGATCAAATGTATTGTAAATGTAGCCGCCACGCGCAAAGAACTTTTCGATAAAACTGAGTTCAGCACCACATCTTAGGATCACACTATTTGATTTAATAATCTGTTCAGAGACCAAATCATCGGTCAGAAGGTATCGGTATAAACCCTCAAAACCTGCATTTATCCTGGCGATCGCAATACCACAGCCGCCACCAAAATCGTAGCTATCATATGCAGTCTCGAACCATGTATCACCGTTTTCGTCAGTATAAACAGGTTTTTTGTTGTCGTACTTCACAAACCCGGCAACGCGTGCAAAATGTGGAGAAAAAAGTATCTGGGTTTTGGTTGAGTAACCTATGATCTTAAGTTCACCCATATCTTCATCATTTGCCGTTCCGGCAAGATTGACCCACCTGAAGTTAAACGACCCAACCCATATGAAATTCGTAAACCTGACCAATGACCCAAATGACGGCGCAAGTGCGTGTCCGCTAAACTTCTCGCTCCCCATTGTGCCATCATAGCTAAAACTAGAATAATGATAGTCTCCGTTCAACCCGAGCGTAACTACGTCGCTATTAAAGCTAATACCTCCACCCCCACCAAATGGCATAAGAGTTATTTTCTCTTCATTGTCAGGTGAACTGTAGGCGCCATAGAATCCATCACCAGCCAATCCAAGATCGAATCTTTTAAATAATGGTCTTGAATACACAAGACTAAACGACGGCGTTCTTATTGCATCCGACATTCCATCATCGCGAAATTCGCGCTGCAACTGTGAGTATCCTGCGTTCACACCCCACGCTTGCGGTTTTCGGGGATTTCCAAAAAAATCATACGTACTCTTGTGGCGGCTTGATCTATAAATGATTTCACAGGGAACAAGATCGAACTGAGGAATGATATCATAAAATGAAACTGCCTCAACTGGAGCATAATTAACGAGCTTCTGAGGTATTGCCTGACCAATGGCAAGATATACGAGCGAATCTAGTTCCCATGACTCACGCAGGACGGACCCGCGCAGGACTACATTTGAAACTGAGTCATGTTTGAAAAAACCTGCAGGTATTTTTGCAAAATCGTACAGATCCAACTTATTAAAATAGTCCTGAAATACGAAAGACAAAGCACCCATACCTGCAAACCGCGTCTGGCTTGGATGTCCGACAGCGATCGAAAAGACAATCAAGATAATAATACGTGACACGCAATTTTTGTTCATGATTCCTCCTCTATTATACTCAAGAATCTATCTTTATTATTATTATAGACAAACCATCATTGATGTCAAGGTCGGAGATTCCTGGGTTCTCTCCACTTTTTTTTAGATTGTATGGTGCGCAATGTAGGGACACGCCATGGCGTGTCCCTACTGCTACTTGGGGTCTTGACCAAACTAGCTATTTAACGGGGTTTTTGTCCTGATAAATCCCGCTCCTTCATAAGGGGCGTGGATAAATCAGGTAACTTAATCAGGCTGTTGAAAAAGTCATTTTTCACTGGAGTAGAGCATTTATGCTCGCCCCGTTAAATAAAGGTATAGCAAAATGTTTTTGGTATACTGAAATTAGTATTTAAACGGGGTTCGTGAAAACTGATGAAATTTCATTGCTTTTGACGGGGCTAAAGCCCCTACTCCACTAATTCAACAGCCTTAATGACTTAATTACCAAGTGACTGCTTTATTTACTGCTAAATATTCTCAGCCCTATACCCACCACCACATTGAATACAAAAAACAGAAAAAGCGTAAATACAATACCCAGAATCGGGATAAAAACTACCGCGGTTATCAGCGCGCCGAGGCTCGAACCGATCAGGTCCACGCTGTAGACACTGCCGGCATGTCTTCTTTTTAAAAGAGCAATACTGAGCGGGAAGTGCAGACCGCCCATAAAACCGCCAAAAAATATCAAGAACGAAATCAAAAGGGTTGTCCCTGGTATTTTCAGGATTGAAACGAGTAGTATAACTGCAAAATAAAGAGCCATTATGAACTCTACATTGGATAGGACCTTTGTCGTACTTCGCCGGAAAAACATCGACCTCATGTAAAACAGCGTACCCAGGGCAAGCCCGAGCATATAAAACGCAATAATCGCACCTATCCAGCCGTATACATAGCCATAATATATCTGAAAAAGAATTATGAGAATAACTTCGGCAGAAATTTCACTCGCACCAATCGTAAATACTGATAAATAAATAATTGACCGACGTCTGAAAAAAAGCAGTGCCGGAATAATGAGCAGAAGAAAAAATAAAGGGTTTATATTGAACCACTTAATAAACATGGCGCGGATATTTTCTGAAAGCACACCACCCCACAGAATCATGGTAAAATAGTAGCAAACTGGCTTGCGGTCGGTATTCAAAACCCCACAAGACGCCTCAACTCTTTCTTTAAGATAACTCATCTTTTCCGTGGTGAGGTTATAGTCAAAATAGTACTCATTAACATATTGTAATACCAAATTTCTCTCGGCACTTCGTTCTTTTAATATATTAACGACGTTGGGTAAAGCTATTTCGTAATCACTAGCCAGAAAAGTCGTTTTGGCTGCCGGAAGAACAAGTGTGTGTTCAAAAGATGTGTTCAATGACTTTGCGATGGTACTCAGAAACTGACCAAACAAAGGGCTGATAATATCCGGCGGCGCATTGATGCGGATCGACAAGATGCCCTGCTTATTCAGAATCCGTTTGGCTTCGGCAAAAAAGTCAGTTGTATAGAACCTATTGACCTGGGCATTGACCGGATCCGGCAGATTTATTATCACCACATCATATTTCTTCTTTGTCTTTTTAATGAAAAAACGAGCATCGCCAAATACCACAGATACATTCTCAATATCATCAAAAGATTCACCGATGTGAAACTCACCCATTTGTATGAGGAGCGGATCGAGTTCAATATATGTCAGCTGGTGCGGATGGTGTTTTAATATCTGTTTAATGCAGGTACCAACACCACCGCCCACAAGCAGAACACTTTCCGGTTTATCATGGAGCAGCAAAGGATAGTGTACGGCTTCTTCGCTGGAATATAGATCAGGATAAGAAAAATCATAAACTCCGTTAACGTAAAAATTTACCTGAGCACCAGTCCTGGTAACTGCTATCATACCATACTTGGACTCGTGCAAACCGACCAGCTCCTGACCAGGCATCTGCGCACTCCGGAAAAACTTTTCAATATCATTGATCTTGAAAAAAATCAGGAGTAGGGCTACAGTGATAATCAGCAATTTTTTCTTATCTGTGATAATAAACGCACAGGTGAATAGCAAACATACCATAAGCAATAGTATACCATAAGTTGGAAGAATCTGGATCAGAATGAACGATACCGCGATGCCGCCACAAAATGAACCGATTCCCTCATAGAAATATACTTTTTCTGGTTCGAGTAAGTTCGAAGCAGCCGGGAAGAGCGCGCCAAAAACCAGGCAGGTCGGAGCAAGGGAAACAAGGGAAATCAAAATAATTTTATCCAGACTAATGACTTCACCAAACGGTAATGAAAAAATCTCCAGCGCGAACCTGATAAAGGTTATGGAAAAAACCATGAATATGCTCAACATAATGAGTAATATAGAATAAGTTGCCTTATTCGACAACCTTGTTTTCAACTTCGAGAACACAAAGCTGCCCATACCGGCCCAGACAAGCCAGAAACACAGAAGAATCCCGGAGATTAGCTCATAACCACCAAACAAAGCAATGCCTTCACGGATCATCAGGGTTTGAGCTGTCACTGCAGCAATGCCTGAAAAGAAAACTGCCCACTTTATCCCCTTCATATAATAAGTGTAGAGAGAATTGGTGAAATGTCAAATGTAAAAAAATGAAACGGTTGTTTTCGAGCATTGACTTTATTTCTTTTCTGACTAAAATTATCAAAAGGAGAAGCATATGTCTGGACACTCAAAATGGGCAAAAATAAAGAGAAAAAAGGCAAGTGCCGACGCAAAACGGGGTGCGGTCTTCACGAAATTAATAAGAGAAATAACCATCGCCGCAAGGCATGGTGGAGGTGACCCCAATGCCAACCCGAGGCTCCGCACTGCAATTGACTCAGCCAAATCACTGAATATGCCAAACGAAAACATCAACCGTGCAATAAAGCGCGGCATCGGTGAACTCGAAGGCCAGATTTTGGAAGAAGTAACCTATGAAGCATATGGTCCGAGCGGTATCGCAATCCTGATCGAGGTTGTAACTGATAACCGCAACCGAACTACCGGCGAAATCAAACATGTTCTGTCACGACACAATGGCAGCTTGGGCAACCAGGGTTCTGTTGCCTGGCAGTTTCAAACCCAGGGGATTATAATAATTGACCAAAGCAAGTATGATGAAGATACGGTAATATCCTATGCATTGGATGGCGGTGCTATTGATGTGAAAACCGAAGATAACTCCTACCAGATCATTACGTCGCCTGACAATTTCTCTAAAATAAAGGATATTTTGCAGAAAAACAATGTCGAGACAATAAGCAGTGAAATCAGCAAAATCCCACAAAACACTGTCGCTTTATCGGAAAAAGAAGCGGAAAAAGCTCTGAAACTATACGAATTGCTTGATGATCTTGATGATGTTCAGCATGTTTATATTAACTTCGAGATCCCCGACGCCCTGATGGAAAAAATCTCGGCTGAAGGTTGAAAGTCATAGGCATAGATCCGGGGCTCACTGCAACCGGTTATGGCATTATCAAAGATGGTAAGTGCATTGGTGTCGGTACGATAAAACCAAAAGAAAAGGATACCCACGCCAAAATTCTGGAAATATGCAGGAAGATCAAACAATTACTCGATGATCATAAACCTGATATAGCCGTACTTGAGAAGGTGTTCTACCATAAAAACATCCAGACTTTAATGAAATCATCTGAGTTGCGCGGTGCAATCATCCTTACTTTGCTCGAAAACCAAATGCCGTTGACAGAATATGCAGCCACTAAAATAAAGTTAACAACGACAGGAAATGGTCGGGCATCTAAAGAGCAGGTAAGGTATTTTATTGAAAAAATTTTCACGAGTGACAAGAAGCATGTTTCCAACCATGCAACTGACGCCCTTGCTATTGCCTATACAGCAATCCAGAAAATGAAGGAAATGAAATGATCGGTAGACTGCAGGGAAAAGTAATAGAAAAAGTACCACCTTTTCTTATCCTCGACGTTTCCGGTATTGGTTTTGCTGTACACACTTCATTACCGACCTTTGAAAAAGTACAAGAAACCCAGGAGATTACGCTCTATACCAAATGCCTGTTCAAAGAACCGGAGGCATTCATCTACGGCTTTCTCAGCCGCAGCGAGCTCAAAATGTTCCTGGATTTAATCTCGGTATCCGGTGTAGGACCTAAATCAGCCCTTAACTTCCTGTCCAGATTCTTGCCCGAAGAGATCTCCCAAGCTATTGAAGATGAGAATCTTGAATTGCTGTTCTCGGTTCCCAAAATAGGCAAGAAACTTGCCAGTAAGATAGTCCTTGAGCTCAAGGGTAAATTGAAGTTCGTAGAGGAATCAGGAGCCTTTAGCCAGGCAGTGAATGCGCTCTGTTCATTGGGACTCAGCCGCAGTGAAGCAGTAAACCGACTCAAGGGGATACCCAAGGACCTCGGCCTTGAGGAAATGATCAAACAGGCATTGAGGAAATAAAATGGAAAAACCCCTGGACAGTGAGTTACTTAAAGGTGAGGAAATTTATGAGTTGACTTTAAGACCGAAGAGCTTGGATGAATTCGTCGGGCAAAAAACAATAGTCGAGAATCTGTCAGTGTTTATTGAAGCCGCCAAGAAAAGACGCGAACCAATTGAGCATATCCTTCTCTTTGGACCACCCGGTCTCGGTAAAACCACACTCGCCCATATCATTGCCAGGGAAATGGAAGCAAATATCTACCCTACTGCTGGGCCTATCCTTGAACGACCTTATGATCTTGCCGGCATCCTCAGTAACCTCAATACGGCAGATGTCCTGTTTATCGATGAAGTACATCGTATAAATAAATCGGTTGAAGAGTATTTATACCCGGCACTTGAAGATTTTTGCCTTGATGTAATGCAAGATAAGGGGGTTGGCGCCAAGATGCTGCGGCTCAATCTCAACCACTTCACGCTGATCGGCGCAACAACAAGGTCCGGACTTCTTACCTCACCCCTACGTTCCAGATTCGGCATGAGTTTCCGGCTTGACTATTACCCGGCTGACGATCTCTATCATATTATCCAACGTTCGGCAAAGATATTAGAGGTTGATATTGAAGATAATGCGGCAAGTGAAATCGCAAAGAGGGCGCGCGGCACACCAAGGATTGCAAACCGCCTCTTAAGAAGAGTAAGGGACTTTGCCCAGGTAAAAGGTAAAGGCAAAATAGACCTGGCAATATGTGATTATGCGCTGGAAAAGCTTGAAGTCGACCAACGCGGTCTCGATGAGATGGATAAGAAAATCATCAAAACTATCATCGAGAAATTCGGCGGGGGTCCGGTCGGCATTAGCAGTCTTGCCGTAGCAGTTGGTGAAGATGCCCAGACTATAGAAGAAGTATTTGAACCTTTCCTGATAATGGAAGGCTTCATCAAAAGAACACCGCGCGGTAGGGAAGTCACCATACTTGCCTACGAGCATTTTGGCATAAAACGGAAACAAGGACCACTATTCAAATAATCAGCAAGATGCGGATTACTTGAAATTCCAAACTCCAAGCACCAAATTCCAAAATAATATCAAATATACAAAATACAAAATCCTAAACAGAATACCTACTTCTTGAATCTTGGGTTTTGGTTCCTGCTTCTTACTTCCTACTTCTTACTTCCTACTTC
>JAUWCU010000119.1 GCA_030609135.1 Candidatus Stahliibacteriota bacterium
TATTTGACGGGGCTCGCCCTGTAAAATACAAGATATTTGTGGTTTTTACCACATTAATCTCTTTGCTAAACTTGTTTTCTGTAGACATCGCAAGTCTCTTTTTATTATTTGACGGGGCTCGCCCTGTTCTTTCTTTGGCGAGTCCTGACCAATGTCAGGATGATCCTGCGAGCACAGCGATCCTGCAATTAAAATATGTTCTTCTCTTTATATTCTCCATAAACGTCTCTCAACGCATCTGAAATTTCACCTATTGTCGCATATTCTTTTACGCAATTAAGAATCGGCTCCATTAAATTCAAATTGTCTATTGCCGCTTTTTTTAAATCATTTAATAGAACCTTGACTTTTTTATTATTCCTTCTGTGTTTAACTTTTTTTATCTTATGTATCTGTTTGTTCACTACTTCTGGTGCCACTTCGAGAATTGAATATTTCTTTGATGTTCCTTCGGTCACAAATTTATTAACTCCGATAACAGTAATCTCACCATTCTCTACTGCCTTCTGACAATCATACGCACTCCGGTGAATTTCTTTCTGAAAATATCCGTTTTCAATAGCTGCCAGGGCACCACCCATTGACTCAATCTTATCCAGATAGTCGTTCACCTGCTCCTCTAATCTGTTAGTCAACGATTCAACATAGTAGGACCCAGCCAGGGGATCGATAACTTCTGGAATCTTACTTTCATAAGCAATCATCTGCTGAGTACGTAATGCCAATTTCACTGATTCCTCGGTGGGCAGGGTCAAGGCTTCATCGCGCGAATTCGTATGCAGACTCTGGGTCCCGCCCAGAACTGCAGCGAGTGCCTGTAATGCAACACGTATCGCATTATTATCAGGTTCTTGGGCAGTCAACGTTGAACCAGCAGTCTGAGTGTGGAATCGAAGCATCCACGACTTCGGGTTCTTTGCGTTAAATCGCTCTTTCATGACACGCGCCCAGATCCTCCTGGCAGCTCTAAACTTGGCAATTTCTTCAAAGAAATTATTATGTGCATTAAAGAAAAATGAAATACGCGGCGCAAATGAATCCACATCAAGTCCACCCCGTTCAATTGCATACTGCACATAAGTCATTCCGTTTGCGAGTGTGAAAGCAAGCTCTTGTACTGCCGTCGCGCCGGCTTCTCTAATATGATACCCTGATACAGAAATCGTGTTCCACCTGGGCAGAGACTTGCTGCAATATCTCATGATATCGACCGTAATCTTTATTGATGCTGCAGGTGGATATATGTATGTGCCGCGCGCAATATACTCCTTAAGGATATCATTTTGAACAGTACCGGATAATGTCTCCTTTGACACGCCCTGCTTTTCACCAACTGCGATATACATTGCCAAAAGAATTGCCGCGGTAGCATTGATTGTCATTGACGTACTCACTTTGTCAAGCGGTATTCCTTTAAACAACATCTCCATATCTTCAAGTGTATCAATAGCAACACCGGTTTTACCCACCTCACCAGTCGCCAGTTTATGGTCTGAGTCATAACCCATCTGGGTTGGTAAATCAAACGCAACAGATAGACCTGTCTGCCCCTGTTTCAATAGATAACAGTAGCGACGATTCGATTCTTCAGCGGTCGCATAACCGGCATACTGGCGCATAGTCCATAGCCGACCCGTATACATGGTGGGATATACCCCACGCGTAAACGGAAACTTACCTGGGTTACCCAGATCTTCTTTATAGTCTAAGTCTTTTATGTCATTAGGAGAAAAAAGCATAATTTAACGCAGTATCATTTCATTCGCAGTATCACGCCGCCCTTTTCCAAAGGGACGAGGTTCGCAGTATCGTCCCTGCGGGACTTGCAGTATCGCCATATTTTTTCTTTAGCGAGTCCTGACAATGTCAGGACGATCCTGCGTCTCCTGCGAATTCGCTATATAGTGTGGCGGATGATCCTGCATTTTCATTCTATTATAATCAGTGTCTCTCCGCAATTAACAGTTTGACCTTTTTTCACTTTTATCGTTTTGACAATACCATCTCTTGGCGTTTGCATCTCGTTCTGCATCTTCATCGCTTCGATTATGAGCAAACCTTGTCCCTCGGTAACTTTGTCACCTTGCTTAACAGTCACCTCGATAATCAAACCTGGCATCGCTGCTTTCACTGCCAATTCCCGCTTTTCAGATTTGCCCGTGCTTGCCTTCATGAATTTCTCTACTTGTTCATCAAATATCTCCACGTTGTATGATTCGCCTCCAACGACAATATGGTCGTCAGCCTCCAGAATAACATCAAACGGCTTGTCATCAATTATCAAGGTCAAACGTGAACCGCTATCGCTGGCTACAGTGACTTCCCTTAATTTGCCATCTAAATAAACCTTGAAACCCTTGCCTTCTTGTTTTAGGTCTACCTTAAATTCTTTATTATCTATTTTAGTTATATAAGCCATTTTTTATGTATTTTGTTTGATAAATCTCCGAGAGTCTCGTTCCGCTTTGCGAGAATCCTCGTCCTTCAGACGGGATGAGCGGACAAACCGCTACATGCTCCTTAACCTTGCCACTGGATTATCCAGTCAAGCTGGATAATGACATGAATCAAACCACTACTTGAAGAAGGAGGAAGGTGGGGGTGAATATATTTTGAATCCCGCTCGTCTGTGACAGACGAGGATGAATTTATGATTTTTGTCATTTCACCTCACTTCCTCATCATCTTAAGGCGACTCGATAGTTTCCACGGGTTGACACCAGCCTCTTTTTTTACTTCTGAAATCTTTGCTCGTTTTTCCTTTAAAATTTGCCCAATAGCTGCGGCGATTGCCGCCACTTCATGGTTCTCTTTTTTGTATTTCACCTTACCCAGAACCTTATCAATAAATGTAGTATCGTACTCACCCTTAATGAATTCAGGGGTGTTCATTACCAAAATATGGAAAGGTATTGAGGTCTTAATCCCTCTTATCGAGTACTCTTTAAGGGCTCGCTTCGCCCTTATTATCGCCTGGTCTCTCGAGGATGCCCAGACCAGAAGTTTGGCGATAAGAGGATCATAGTAGATCGGTACATCAAACCCCTCATAAACGCCGCTGTCAATTCTAACGCCTGGACCACCAGGTTCAACGATCTCTACAATCCTACCAGTCGATGGCGCGAAATTCTTTTCCGGATCTTCAGCAGAAATCCGACATTCAATAGCCGCACCATTCATTTTTATTTCTTCTTGTTTTAACAACAGTCGTTGTCCAGCCGCAATCCTGAACTGTTCCTTAACAATATCAATACCAGTAATCATCTCAGTAACTGGGTGTTCTACTTGTAACCGGGTATTCATTTCAAGAAAATAAAAGTTCCTGTTCTTGTCGACCATGAATTCAACCGTACCAGCGTTCGTATAGTTGGATGCCTTTACCGCCTGAACTGCTGCCTGCCCCATCCTGGCACGCAAGTCCGGGGTCATAATCGCAGACGGCGATTCCTCGATCAATTTCTGGTGACGCCGCTGGACCGAACACTCTCTTTCAAAAAGATGCACGACATTACCATGATTGTCTGCCAAAATCTGGAATTCAATGTGACGGGGCGATTCAAGGAACTTCTCAATAAATACGGTTGGGTTACCAAAGGCAGACTGCGCCTCATTAACAGCCTGTTTCAAGGCGCTGGTCAACTCCTTCATCTCCCTTACAACACGCATCCCCTTTCCGCCACCACCGCCTGCTGCTTTTATAAGTACGGGGAAACCTATCTGTTTAGCCATGGTCTGAGCTTCTGATTCATCAACCACGGCACCGCCACTTCCTGGAATAACCGGTATCCCCACATCGCTCATCGTTTTTTTCGAGATGATCTTATCACCCAATAGCCTTATTGCTTTTGACGTTGGACCAATGAATACAATACCTGATGCTTCACAGGCTTCGGCAAAATCTGTGTTCTCAGCAAGAAATCCATAGCCTGGATGAATTGCCTCTACCTTTGTACGTTTGGCAACCTCAATGATTTTATCAATCCTTAAATAGCTTTCAGCAGCCGGCGCTCGACCAATATGATATACTTCATCGGCATAACGCGTATGGAGTGCGCTTTGGTCCGCATCTGAATAAACAGTTGCCGAAGCAATACCCATTTCACGGCAGGCGCGTAAAACCCGCACCGCAATTTCACCTCGATTAGCTACAAGAATCTTTTTAAACATAGTTTAAGTTCCAAAACCCAAGAGCCAAGCTCCAATTTGGAACTTGGAATTTGGTTCTTGGTTCTTGTATCACAATGGTATATTCCCATGTTTTCTTGGCGGATTGGTATCGCGTTTGTTCTCAATCATATCAAGAGCCTCTATAATCCTTGGTCTTGTTTCAGATGGTTTTATTATCGCATCGATATAACCTTTACTCGCGGTCACAAAAGGATTCGCAAACTTTTCTGTATATTCATCAACGAGCTTCTTTTCTAATGCCTTTGGATCTTTTGCTTGTTTAAGCTCCTTTCTATACAGAATCTTAACTGCACCAGCAGGCCCCATTACTGCTATCTCTGCGCTGGGCCAGGCAAAATTCATGTCAGCACGGGTGTGCTTAGAACTCATAACACAATATGCACCACCATATGCCTTTCGTGTAATTATTGTTACTCTCGGCACGGTCGCCTCGCAAAAAGCATAAAGAAGTTTCGCACCGTTCTTAATGACACCGCCCCATTCCTGAGCAGTCCCGGGTAAAAATCCAGGAACATCAACAAAGGTTACAATCGGAATATTAAAACAATCACAAAAGCGTACGAACCGTGCACCCTTCATTGCCGAATCTATATCTAAAACTCCGGCAAGGACTGCTGGTTGATTCGCAACAATACCAACTGACTTGCCATTGAATTTTGCAAAACCAACAATCAAATTTTTTGCATAATGTTTATGAACCTCCAAGAAATCACCATTATCAATTAATTTTTTTATTACCTCATGCATATCATATGGTTTATTTGGGCTATCTGGAACAATCTTATCCAGTTCCTTATCCATACGATTTATATCATCAGTCGATTCAACAAAGGGAGGGTCTTCAAGATTATTATTAGGTATGAACGACAGTAAATTTTTAATCAACTCGATACATTCGAGTTCTGATTCAGCTGCAAAATGTGCTACACCAGATTTTTCATTATGAACCATTGCGCCGCCGAGTTCCTCAAATGTAACATCCTCATGAGTTGCTGCCTTAACAACGTCTGGCCCAGTCAAAAACATCAAAGAACCCATTACCATTATGACAAAATCAGTCATTGCTGGTGAGTACACTGCACCGCCTGCACACGGACCCATGACCGCTGATATCTGGGGTACGACTCCTGCAGAAAGCACATTCTTCAAAAAAACATCAGTGTAACCAGCAAGGCTATCCACCCCTTCCTGGATCCTTGCCCCACCCGAATCTTTGAGACCGATAATTGGACATCCCATTTTGAGTGCCAGGTCCTGTAATTTACAGATCTTCTCAGCATATGCCTTGGACAACGAACCGCCGAATACTGTAAAGTCTTCAGAAAATACACATGCAGTACGTCCATTTATTTTACCATATCCTGCTACTACACCGTCACCTAAAATTTTATTTTTCTCTAATCCAAAATCAGTACATCGATGGGTTACAAATTTATCAGTTTCGCGAAATGTTCCTTTATCAAGCAATAAATCCACCCGCTCCCGTGCCGTAAGCTTGCCCTTGTCGTGCTGTGCTTTTATTCTCTTTTCACCACCACCAAGCTGTGCCTGTTTATTCAATTCTTCGAGGTGTTTGAGTTTATCTTCAATCTTCATGGCGTTTCCTCCATTTTACATCTTAAATTCAAAACACAAAACAATAAACTATATTACAAAAATAATTGATCATTACAAACCTTGTGTGCGATAAATCGCACAACTACAATCATCATTCAATTGTAGTGGTCGGATTCATCCGACAAATTTTTATATTTCATTATGCAGCGACTGCAAAACAGCTTTTCCATTTTTTTCAATCAAATACGCGAATGGTCTTTCAGGGTCGTGTTCAAATATTAATAGCCAGTGCTCACTTAGTGCTCTTCTCAAAATATCCTCTTTTCGCTTAATAAGGTCGAGTGGGTACAGATCATAACCCATTACATAAGGAATTTTAATGTGTGATGTTGTAGGTATAAGATCACCAAAATATATTGCCTTGCTACGATCCGATTCGATCAAAACGGACTGATGACCCTGGGTGTGACCATTGGTGACAATCACCTTAACCCCTTTGATGACTTCGTATGCGCCCTCAACCAATAAAAGCTGATCGTTTTCCTCTAAGGGGATAAAATTCTCTCTTAAGTAGCTTGCCTTGGTCCGTATATTGGGGTGCGTTGCGTCGTACCACTCTTGCTTTTGTATAATGTACTGAGCATTGGGAAAGGTCGGCACCGACTTACCATCTTTTTTCACAGTGTTACCACCACAATGATCAAAGTGAAGGTGGGTGTTTATCACTTTATCGATATCCTCAGGTTCAATACCTCGTCTATGCAAGACTTCAATAAGACTGAAATCCCGTTCCACACGGTAGATATCTTTAAACCTCTCCTTGAGCTTCTCACCAATGCCCGTATCGACCAGGATCTTGTTATCCGGTGTTTGAATCAATAAGCAATTCAACCCCAGTTCAATTCTATTCAGGTCGTCAGCAGGATTGAGTTTGTTCCACATGACTTTGGGTACAACACCGAACATCGCACCACCGTCAAGCCAGAACTTACCGTCTGATACAATCGATAGTTCAAATTGTCCCAGTTTTACTGATTTCAAATTCATCTGTTTTTCTTATCTTCCCAATTTCGTAACTTCCATCTTTTCCCTATCATCCAACTTCCTATCTTCATAACTTCCTAACTTCTGTTTTTTCTTATCCTCATAACTTCCTATCTTCATAACTTCCATCTTTTCCCTGTCTTCCTAACTTCTATCTTTTCCCGTTTTCTTTGTTTTTTTTATCTTTTTTGCTTTTGTCTTTTTCGACTTAGCCCTGACATTTTCATTTATCCACTGAACAATCTCGGTCGTTGGAGTACCTGGACCAAATAACTTCTTCACACCTTTTTTCTCCAGTTTTTTCATATCTTCACGAGGGATGATGCCACCGCCCGTAATAATTATATCCTCTGCCCCCTTTTTCTTTAATAGATTAAGAACCTTTGGGAATATTGTCATGTGCGCGCCAGATAAAATTGAGAGACCTATAAGATCAACATCTTCTTGAATTGCAGCTTCAACAATACTCTCGCAAGTCTGGTGCAAGCCTGTATAAATAACTTCCATCCCAGCATCCCGCAAGGCAGCAGCAACAACCTTAGCACCGCGGTCATGTCCATCAAGACCAGGTTTCCCAATTATGACCCGAATCTTCCTATTCATCAAACCTCCTTGATAAAAAAACGCAGTATCATTACATTCGCAGTATCATCCAACACGCAACATGGCGGACTCGCAGTATCGCCTGCGGCTCGCCCTGTAAAATACAAGATATTTGTGGTTTTTACCACATTAATCTCTTTGCTAAACTTGTTTTCTGTAGACATCGCAAGTCTCTTTTTATTATTTGACGGGGCTCGCCCCGTTCTTTCTTTAGCGAGTCCCGACC
>JAUWCU010000014.1 GCA_030609135.1 Candidatus Stahliibacteriota bacterium
CCAGCGGGGATACAGTACACGTAGTCTGGCGTCGTGATGGCATTCACTACAAGCGTTCTCAGAACGGGGGCGGGACCTGGGGGCCGGACACTTACCTCTCATCCAGTGGTGTCGCGCCCTCTGTTGCGGTTTCAGGCACAAATGTGCATGTAGTATGGGGTCCAGGAGAAATTTACTATAAACGTTCTCAAGATGGCGGGACAACCTGGGGGCCAGATATTCGCCTCACCAATGCCCCTGAGGCTTCGGAGTACCCTTGTGTTGCTATTTCAGGTTCAAATGTTTATGTAGTCTGGGAAGATGGCCGGAATGATCCTTGGTGGAAACCCTGTATTTACTTTAAGCGTTCTACCGATGGTGGGACAACCTGGGGACCAGACATCCTGCTCACAAATGACCCTCCTACAGGATCATGTAGACCATCACTTGCGGTTTCAGGTTCAAATATTCATGTAGTATGGCGTGATTGCCGGAACGGAGACTGGGAGATTTACTACAAGCGTTCTACAGACGGCGGAACAACCTGGGGACCAGACATTCGTTTCACAAGCTCTTATGATGTCCATCCTTGTATTGCGGTTTCAGGTCCAACCGTCCATGTGGTCTGGAGCCACGGAGGTAATTACCTTTACTATAAGCGTTCTACAGATGGCGGAATAACCTGGGGAACAAACACTATTCTCGCAGATAAAGCATCTTCGCTTTCGATTGCGGTTTCAAATTCAATTGTCCATGTGGTCTGGTATAATGGGATCTCTCCCTATGACCTTTACTATAAATGTTCTGAAGACGGCGGAACAACCTGGGGACCGGACACACTTCTCGTAACTGCTCCACATTGGCAGAGTTGGCCCTCGGTTGCGCTTTCAGGTTCAACAAGGATTCATGTAGTCTGGCAGGACTACCGGCACGGAGGATACCCGATTTCGGAGATTTACTACAAGCGAAACCCACCAGGTCAACCGATCATTACCCATCGTCCATCTCCGCTTATATTCAATTATAACCTCTCCTTACCTACTGGACATTCTTCAGAAAAACATATTATAAGACACTCGGCAGGCGCGATTGGCGAAAGGCTCTCGACAATAATCCATGAATCGGGATCCGATGAATTTATCCCGATATTTGTGATGCTCGCCAAACAATTGAATCCTGAATATCTCATTGCCCGTGCCAAACCAATGACCAAAGCTAAAAGAAGGGAGTTTGTGATTAATGAATCTAAGGTACTTGTTAATGAAAGTCAAAGAGCAATACTCTCATTTTTAAGGCAGAAACAAGGACAAGGTTCAGTTATCGATATTGTGTCATTGTGGGCTACAAACACAGTATGCCTTAAGGCAAAACCTGGGATAATTAACAAGCTTGCCCAGCGGACTGATGTCTGGCAGATCGGCTATTCAGTGCCATTACAGATTATCAGTGCAGATAAAACTGAAGAGCTAACATATAAGAAAGTAGAATTCATCCCGGATGATGGACGAGAAATCTGCTGGGGTGTTGCCCGGATAAATGCACCTGATGTCTGGGCACTCGGTTATACTGGTGATGGTATTATTGTTGGAAGTTTGGATTCCGGGGTTAATTATAATCATACAGATTTAGCTGATCATATGTGGGATGGCGGTGCTCCATATCCAAATCACGGCTGGGACTTTGTTAATAATGACAATGACCCGATGGATGATAATGGTCATGGGACTGCTTGCGCTGGTATTATTGCTGGTGATGGCACAAGTGGTTCAAATACCGGGGTTGCACCTGATGCTCAGATAATGGCACTTAAGATATACCCGGGAACTAATACCGAGATGGGACAGGCGCTTGAGTTTGCTCTGGAAAATGGCGCAGATTTGATCGGCATGTCAATCGGTTGGTCTGACCCGAGTGCTACAATAAAAGACTGGTGTCGTGGACAGTCTGATATTATCTATGCAGCAGATCTTATCTGGTGTATTGCGGCAGGAAATGGTGATGGCAGTGGCGGACACTACCCTGTGCCCCAGGATATATGGGCACCGGCATGCTGTCCAGGACCGTATTATGCACCGAATGGCGGTAATGGTTCGGTCATTGCAGTTGGTGCCACTGATGCCTCAGATGAGATTGCCTATTTCTCCAGTTACGGACCTACTGAGTGGAATACCGCTTCTTACACGGATTACCCATATCCGCCCGGATTAATGAAACCGGATATTTCAGCACCAGGGGTCAGTTGCAAATCATTGAGTCATACAGATAATACTGGTTATGTTGAAGGAATAAATGGCACCTCTTTTGCCCAACCCCATGTTACCGGAACAATAGCCCTGATGCTTTCAAAAGAACCATTATTCCCACCACAACAGATTGATAGTCTTATTCAGATTACGGCAGTAGATATTGAGATTGCCGGCAGGGATAGCCTTTCTGGGGCCGGCAGAATCGATGCCCTGACAGCAATAACACTTACTGGGGGTACGAAGTTCGCACAACTCTGGGTAATCAACCAGGCAGGTGCAGACCCAGGTGTCTTGATGGTTAGTGATATTACCAAGGCACAGAATCAACCCTGGCTCATTGCCGCCTCGCCAGCTGATTTTTTCTGTTATGTAGGCGATTCACAAGATATACGGGTAACTGTTGACACAACTGGTCAAGGACTTACCTGGGGCCAAACTTACTATGATACGCTCCTCATCTGGTCAAATGCAAGTAATGTGAATCCTGATCGAGTACCGGTAATTTTAATTATGGCAACGATTGGCATAGAAGAGAATGAAGAGCTGATTACTACGGCACATTTTCGAGGATTATCTATCTCGCCGAATCCATTCAGACAGGCAACAGAAATAAAAATTCAGATGCAAGATGTAAGAAACAAGACGCAAGATATTCTTTTGAAAATATATGACGTAAGCGGAAGAATAGTAAAAGTATTTAATCTTACTTCTGATCTCTTGCTTCCTGCTTCTGCTGTCTCCTGGGACGGTACAGATGATCTAAGTAGTAAGCTTCCAGCGGGTGTTTACTTTGTGCGACTTGAATCCGGGGGGTTTAGTCAGACACAAAAGGTGATTCTGCTACATTGAGGGAGCATGTCCATTGAAGAAAAACAAAAGATTACGCATCACCCCTCCTCGGGGATGCCCTGTTTTTTGAAAAACAGATGAGCAATCATGTCTTCATCGAACTCGCGTCATAAAGAAGTGGTTGAGACAAGAAGAATTCAGATGATGGATAGGTCTTCAAACCTAATTGGAAATATTATGATAGGTATTATTAATAAAAGGAGGAAAAAATGCGTGTTTCAATTATTGGTTTAATCATTCTAAACTTCCTGTTTGGATTTTATGCTTTTGGCGCAGAGCATAGCTTGAAAAATGTGGAACCTGGCGCAATGGTTTTAGACAATGCCGAGCGAACTTGTGTGCAAAAAGCCTCTATAGATTATCAGGGAGGTTCGCGGTTTTCCCAAAAAACCTTTGTTCAAGGACCATTTGATACACTGAGATATGTTATGACTGCAATGGCACAGGAACACTACAAGGGAACCGATATTGTGGGAAATTATGCCTATATTGTTGATGGTTGGCCCTGGATACGGTATGATCCTGGTCCGTATGTTTACAATTATAATGGTCTGGTAATATACGACATCAGTGATTATCTCAATCCTGTAAAGGTTGGATATATTGATCTACCAGGTAATGGTTATGGTGTAGAGGTCCATGGCGATTATGCCTATGTCAGTAACCTGATTAAGGGCATTCAAATAATAGATATATCTGATCCTACAAATCCTGTTCTTTTAAGTAACTATTACCCAGGAAACTGGTCTTTTTATCTAACGGTTGTAGATACCTTGGCTTATCTGGGAAGTAATTATGGACTTGAGATAATAAATGTTGCTGATCCATTATCGCCATTTCGAATAGGACGTGTTAATCTCGATCGAGTATTTGATGTTGTTGTAAATGGCGATTATGCCTATGCCGCGAACACGGGCAATGCTGCCCAGGATCTGGCAGTAGTGGATATTTCTGATCCAACCAGTCCGTTTGTAGTAGGAAGGTCAGGGGATATCCCAGGTACTCCAATATGTGTGGCAGTCCAGGGTAATATTGTCTATATCGGAGGCGATTCCGGCGGTGGATTTGCATCCATAAATGTTTCTAATCCGTCAAATCCCATTTTGCTGGATGCCATTACTACTTCAGGAATTTCCACCAAACCAATTTGCCTCAGTGGTATTTATGCTTATGTCGGAGATTATGACAAGCTCCTTGTAATAGATGTATCTAACCCCAATAATTTGATCTTGAAGGGAAGCTGTGGTGTGCCAGGAAGATACGGCGGCAAAGGTTCGGTCTATGGCATAGATGTAGTAGAAGGACATGCCTATGTTGGGGCCTACAATGCCCGCTTTAGTGTAGTTGATATTACGAACCCTTCAAATCCGTTTTCAGTTGTAAATAATGATTTCGCTGACTTTTCCAAGGATGTAGCTCTTGATGACACACTTCTCTATGTAGCAGCCTCCTCTAATGGATTGATTATATTTGATGTTGCCGAGCCTAATGTTCCCATTTTTCTTGGTTGTTGTGATACTCCGGGATCTGCCAAGGATGTTGCGGCGAACGGAAACTACGCCTATATTGCATATTATGAGTACCCAGATACAAGGGGGTTGGCGATAATAGATGTTTCTGATCCAACGAGTCCTAACTTGATAGGAGATTATGATCCCGGTGCTCAGGTGATAGACGTAGAGGTTTGCAACGACACGGTGCTATGTCTTGCCTTAGATAACCTCAAGATGGTATTACTCAATGTCGCTAATCCAGATGCGCCCTTTCAAATCAGTGAACTTGATGATGTTGTTAATGCAGAATTGACAGTACAAGGTGACTTTGTCTTTGCTAAATTGAGCGGCGATATGAACATTATTGATATATCCGATCTATTAAATCCTTTTTTGGAAACATCAATTACACTTAATTCCCGGATCCGAGATTTGGTTACTAATGGAAATAGACTTTACGCGGCATTACATCACACTGACTACGATGGCATGGATATCGTCGATATCTCTGACCCCAGCAATCCGAATATATTGGGTGCATTCACTGATTATCCATGGTCTAGTGTCTATGGAGTGGCTGTACACGGCATAACTACCTGTTTGGTAGATCATGATGGAGGTGGTGGGGTTGCACTCATAGATGTAACTGACCCTGGCTATCCTGCCTTAATCGGTTCTATGAACGCACCAAATCAAGGGCAAAGGGCAGTTATGGACCCTTACCACATTTATATGGCTGATTTCTATGATTTTCCTATTTACTACTACCATAATAGCTCTGGGACTGCAGATATCAGCACGAATCCACCACAACTTATCTTTAACTATGGCACAAAAGCACTTACCCTGGCGCCATGTCCATCTGAAACCAGGATATCATTCCCGATAATTGACCAGACCCTGACTGAAAAAATGGCAGATTATTCTAATGAAAAGCTAATCCCTGTCTTTATTATGATATCTGAACAAATAAACAGTGACCTTCTTATAGATTATGCGTACCGCCTTGACAAGGATGAAAAGAGGACATGGGTTGTTTCCCAATTGCAATCATTGGCTCAACAGACCCAGCAAGTATTACTTTCGTATTTAGAATCAGAAGAACAAAAAGGAAGAGTAGCAAATCTACGCTCGCTCTGGATTGTAAATGCTATTTCACTAAAGACGACAGGAGATGTTATAGAAAAGCTATCTATTATGCCGGGGGTATGTCAAATTTCGTACGATGGCGATTACTTTCATGTATTAGGAGAACCTGTTTCTTATCGTAGCAGAGGATATTACCGAGGGCTAGCCTGGGGTGTAGAGAAGATTAGAGCAGATCAGGTCTGGGCATTAGGTTATACTGGTGACGGTATTATTATTGGCAATCTTGACACGGGTGTGAACTATAATCATAATGACCTTGCGGACCATATGTGGAATGGCGGGACCCTATATCCTCATCATGGTTGGGATTTTGTCAATGCTGACAATGATCCAATGGATGACCATGGGCATGGGACTCATACTGCCGGTACTGCAGCAGGAGATGGTACATCTGGCACCCAGACCGGTGTTGCGCCGGATGCGCAAATAATGGCACTAAAGGTTTTAAATGCAAGTGGCAGTGGGAATTTTTCAGATATTGCATCAGGGATACAGTTTGCCATTGAACATGGTGCGCATGTTATTAGTTTGTCAGTAGGTGCTGAAAATCCAAATAATGCAACCAAAGACTACTGTCGGAATATGTGCGGCAATGCCTTTGCTGCTGATTTACCCATGGCGATTTCAGCGGGAAATGGTGTTTCAGGTTCACCTGGTTCTCATTATTCGGTTCCTCATGATATACATACACCAGCAGATGTACCGGCTCCCTGGTATGGTGGTGCGGGACATAGTGCATCAATTGCCGTTGGAGCTACTGATGTCTCTGATGTCATTGCTAATTTTTCAAGTTATGGTCCTACTGAATGGAACACATCTATTTACAATGATTATCCGTATCCTCCCGGTTTGATGAAGCCGGATGTGAGTGCACCTGGAGTAAATATTACCTCTCTCAGTTATAGCAACAACACCGGTTATATATACGGTTGGAGTGGCACCTCAATGGCATGTCCACATCTTGCTGGCACAATTGCCTTGATGCTTGAGAAGAATCCATTGTTGACCTCGGTTGAAATTGATAGCATTGTTGAGCTCACGAGTGTTGATTTAGGTGTTGCAGGAAGAGATACTTTATACGGTGCGGGTCGGATAGATGCCTATAGTGCCGTGCTTGCTATTTCTGCGACCAGCGCAAGGAAGATGGTTTTCTGGATTTTAAACTCAGCGACAGCGACAAGAAATTTAGAGGTATCTGATATTACCTGGTCTGCTTCATGGATAAAGGATGTAAGTCCAACCCAACCCAAGGTCGGTATTGGCGACTCTATAGCGGTCAATGTCTATGCAGATTCTGCTGGCATACCAGCGCCTGGTACATACTGGGATACCTTATGCATCTATTCTAATGACCCTGATGAAAACCCATATCCTGAACCGATCTGTCTTGTAACAGTCATTGTTGGTATTGAGGAAGCAGAGGAATCAAAGCAATTACCTCTGGCAAATGCATTATATCACACCAGGCCCAATCCCTTCACATCAGCGGCTCAAATCAGTTATGCCATAGCAAAAGAGAGTAAAGTTAGACTTGAGATATATAATGTTTTAGGACAACGCATTAGGACCTTGATTAACAGAAAACAGGAGCCAGGATGTTTTGATATCGACTGGGATGGTAAGGATGAACTGAATCGCGGCGTGCCATCTGGAGTTTACTATATCAAGTTATCAGTAGGAGACCGCAGCGATTTCATAGAGAAAGTTATTCTTCTGCAATGAGAACTTCTGTACAATGGTTAACGGTCGTCAAGAGAAAACAATAATGGAGGACATAATGGAAGTAAAGAGAAGATATTTGATAATCATTGGAATTCTTCTTTTCAGTGTTTCATTAGGTCAATCACAACCGATGTGGTCAACCTATCAGTATAATAATCAAAGGACTGGCTCGTGTCCTTATATAGGTCCTGAGACAGCAGATACACTCTGGACCTATACGGCCGGTGCCAATATTAAATGGTCATCACCGGTAATCGCTGAGGATGGAACAATCTATTTTGGTTGTCAGGATGGTTATTTCTATGCAGTGAATCCAGATGGTACGCTCAAATGGACATTCATGACAACTGGTGAGATTCAATCTTCACCGGCAATTGGTGCTGATGGTACAATATATATTGGCTCAGATGATGCCAATATATATGCTATTGAAGATTCTATCACCTATGGTAAGCTGAGATGGAGTCATGAGATGCTCTATCCCGAGTATCCACCACGGTCTCCGGTCATGGTGGGAACCGATGGTACGGTATATGCTGTGGCGGGTAGGCTTGAAGCTCTCGACATAAACGGAAACCAAAAGTGGAATTATAATACCGGTTTAGCAGGATGGGCACAATCGGGCTCAGCAATGTCTCACGACGGTTCAACTATATATAATCAACACGCTACTGCGTCTGATTACTACCTTGCCAGTTTGGACACCAGTGGCAGTATAAATTGGGAGCGGGACATCGGAGGTGCACCTTTTGATTTTTCTTTCTCTACACCGACGGTCAGTTCTATCGACATAATCTATTTTCCTGAGGGTTTTGATGGTCCACTCAATGCGATAAGACCCAATAGTACGATTTGGTGGACGCTCGGTGGACTGGGCGATCTCAGGTATACCTCTGCGGGCATTGGTGTGGGCGATACTATATACATGGCCGGCGGATATAGTGGTAATCTTCGTGCGATAACGCAGAGCGGGAGTGTCATATGGACATTTCCCATCACAGGTGATGTCCTTTCTTCTCCAATAATTGACGGAAATGGTACGATCTATATTGGATCAATAAACGATACACTCTATGCGATCAACCCGGACGGGAGTCTGAAGTGGAAGTTCAATACTGGCGCTGACATATATTCAACCCCGGCAATGGACACATCAGGCAGTCTTTATCTTTGTTCTGGGAACAAGCTATATGTAATAGGCCCTGGCGGTATTGGCATCGCTGATAACCCGGTGAGTCAGCTGATAGATAATTTCTCTTTTAGTATCTATCCTAATCCATTTAGGGAGATTACAAATCTCAAATTCCAAATTCCAAGCACCAAATCACAAATTTCTCTGGAGATCTATGATGTAAGCGGCAGGGTAGTTAAGGAATTCAATCTGCAATCTGATATCTACGGTCTGCAATCGGTCAAGTGGTCTGGTACTGACCAACTTGACCGCCCAGTTCCTGCTGGTATCTATTTTGTGCGACTTGTTGTAAATCCCGTAGGGGAATCCGGGGGGTCTAGTCAGACACAAAAGGTGATTCTGCTCAGATAAGAGAATTACGCATCACCCCTCCTCGGGGATGCAGGGCGTCCAGTGCATTCATCCCAAGTACTGGATGCCCTGTGGTAATAAAAAAATAAAGGAAGGTAGGTATTTTTTGAGTACTTATATGGGTAAATGGATAAGGAGGTTGTTATGAAAAAAGGTGTGTTATTAATAGCGATGTTACTTTTGTCATTCAGCTTTGCTGTTGAGAAAGTAACATTTGACAATAACTGGGTAGATAATCCGTTATTAAATAGTGTTTCTGAAGATCCGGTTGGTCTCAGGACTAATATTGCTATCCAGGATGTCATAAGTGAGGATATGGATATAGTTAGTATGCCAATGGTGCATTCGCCCAGTAGTTTTGCTATTGAAAAAGTGATTTTTGACAATAACTGGGCGAAGACCCCTTTGTTTAGCGTGGTTTCTGAAAAGTCTTCAGGGGTTGAGATTATCTTCAGTACCCATGAGATGCTAATTGAGCAGATGGTTCTTGATGAAATACCAATGAAGACCTTTGGTATACCAGGTATTTTTCTACCCAATGATGAGGGTGCACCCAATCTTGCCGGAACCGGCAGATACATAGCTGTTCCTCAGGGTGCAAAGGCAAAGGTAACGATTCTCGATTCACGTAAAGAGGTTTATCATAATGTTGAGATCGCGCCCGCACCCAATATCCCACTGGACAATGATGATTCGCCGCTTGTGTACAAGAAGGACATGAAGATTTATGCACGTAATGCATATTATCCAGATACCCCGGTAAAGTTATCCGAGCCCATGAAGATGCGTGGTGTTGATGTAGTGGTCTTAGGTATTACGCCGTTTCAATACAACCCAGTGACCAAAGAATTGATTGTGTACAAGGACATCAGGGTAAAGATTGATTTCATTGGTGGTAATGGACATTTTGGTGAGGACCGTTTGCGCAGTCGTCTTTGGGAACCGATTTTACAGGGTAATTTACTAAACTACAGTTCCTTGCCAAAGATTGATTTTTATACGCCTGAACGCATCAATCCGCAGGATGGTTATGGTTATGAGTATATCATTATTGTGCCGGATGATGCGGTCTTTGAGGCATGGGCAGATACGATCAAGAATTGGCGCAGGCTCCAGGGTATCTCCAGTGAGGTCTTTACTTTGACAGAGATAGGTGGTTCTACATATGACGATATTAAAGACTTTTTGAAAAATGCATATGAGACGTGGGACCCAGCGCCTGTAGCATTTTTATTGCTTTCTGATTATCCTTCATCCGGTGATGTTTATGGTATTACTTCACCAAGTTTTTCCCATCCCTATTCAGGAACCTATGTTTCGGATAACTGGTATGCGGAAATGGATGCCAATACCCTACCGGACATGGATTATGCACGGATCTGTGCCCAGACCGAATCGCAACTCAGCACCATGATAAATAAGTTTTTGAGCTATGAACGTAATCCATATACTGCTTCGAGTTTTTATGATGAGCCGTTGGTGGCGTGTGCCTGGCAGACCGAGCGTTGGTTCCAGTTATGTAGTGAGGTTATCAGGGGCTTTTTTACAAACAGTTTGCTAAAAAACCCGGCACGACAGTATGCTATCTATTCTGGAACCCCGACGGTTGGTTGTGCCTGGTCTACGGCAAGTAATACCGCGACCGTGGTCAGTTACTGGTCGAGCTTAGGGTATATTCCTACGACCAATCCGTATAATGCAACCTGGTGGAGTAATGGTTCATCAACTGGGATCACTAATGCAATTAACTTAGGTGCATTTTTGGTTCAACATCGTGACCATGGTTCTGTATCGGGTTGGGGCGAACCATCCTATAATACGGGACATCTTGATAATCTTACCAATACAATGTTCACCTTTGTCTATTCAACCAACTGTTTAACCGGTCAATTCGATTATGCGGGTCAGTGCTTTACTGAAAAGTTTCATCGGATTGCTCATGGTGCAATGGGTGTAAATGCAGCTTCTCAGATCAGTTATTCATTTGTCAATGACGTATATGTCTGGGGATGTTATGATGGTCTCTGGTCAGAATTTGACCCTGGATATCCGGGCTCTAGCCCAGGCATTGGTTATAATAATCTCAGACCCTGTCAGGCAATGACCTATGGTAAATACTCTCTTGCAGCCTCAAGCTGGCCGTATAATTCTAGTTCAAAGTCTATAACCTACAGGCTTTTCCATCATCATGGAGACGCCTTTAGTATTCTGTATTCAGAAGTACCCCAGAATCTAACGGTGAGCCATGACCCGAGCCTTATAGCTGGTGCCACATCATTCACGGTCACTGCAGATGACTCATCAGTCATTGCCTTGACTGTCAACTATGAGATTATCGGAGTTGCACAAGGAACAGGAAGTCCAGTAGATATTCTGATTGAGCCTCAGGTGCCGGGTAATACCATGAAGGTTACGGTCACCAAGGCAAATTACTATCGTTATGAGGCTGATGTGCCGATTGTGCTGGCATCTGGTCCTTATCCCATGGCAACTACCACGATAATTGATGATGCTATAGGTGGCAATAATGACGGTGTAGTCAATCCGGGCGAGGATATTAATTACGGGGTTTATTTAAGAAATGTCGGAGATCAATCTGCCAACAGTGTATATGCCTATCTTTTAGAACAAGATCCATATATAACCGTTACCACTGATTCAAGCTGGTATGGTGATATTCCAGTAAATGATTCAAGTCTATCCAATCCCTACTACAATTTTACCGTAGCAAATAACTGTCCGAACCATCACACAGTGGAGTGCAGTCTGGCAATTTATGATACAAATAATGATCTTTACGTGTCTCATACAGAGTTTACGGTCTATGCCCCGGTTCTTGTTTATATGAGCAATTCAGTTGTTAATGATAATAATGGTGATGCCTGGTTGGACCCGGGCGAGACCGCAGATTTGATCGTGACGATAAAGAATACCGGTGCTGTAAGTGCGGTTAGTACTAGCTCGACCCTGGAGACCACTTCACCTTATATTACAATTAATGACGCTTCAGGTAACTTTGGCACGATTGACCCGCGTAATACCGCAGATAATGCAGCTGACCCTTATAATATCACTGCCCTTGGTTCAACCCCTGGAGGCACCATAGTTGACTTCTCTGTAATTATTACCTCTGGTGTTTATTGTGATACCTTGTATTTTTCATTGGCAGTAGGTCATACACCGCCCAGTGTGCCGATTACAGGTTATGTTGGAACTGAGTATTCGCAGATGTATCCTAAAACAGCCTTTGGTTCAACCAATTATCTTGTGGTGTGGCAGGATAACAGAAAAACAAATGGGGGTTATTTTGATGGACCTTACGAAATCTACGCAGCCAGGATTACGACATCTGGAGTAACAATGGATACCTGTGGAATCCCCATCTCATCAGAAGAATCTTCTGCCACAGAACCGGCAGTCGCGTTTGACGGCACAAATTACTTGGTTGTCTGGTATGAAGGTGACCTTTGGGGAGCCAGAGTAAGTCAGGCTGGAGTTGTCATTGATGAACCATTTCCCATTTCAACAGCGGCAAATGCACAGAGACTCCCTGCGGTCTGTTTTAATGGTACAAATTATTTAGTTGCCTGGGGAGACTACCGGGCAGGTAATTTTGACCTATACTGTGCCCGGGTGACACCCGCTGGTGTGGTTTTAGATCCCAACGGCATTCTCATACACGGCGGCGCTGGGTTTCAAGTATATGCTTGTGTTAGTTCTAATGGTAATGATTGGTTTGTTACATATTCTCATAGTACTTCTACCAGTAGTCAAATCCGTGGCGCAAGGGTAGCATCTAATGGAACGGTTCTTGACCCGGGAGGCTTTATCATCTCGAGCGCGGCGAATGACCGGGAATTTTCTGATGTTGATTTCGATGGCACTAACTACTTTGTCGTTTGGCAGGACCGCAGGAGTGGAACTGCGGTCAATAATTGGTCAATATATGGAGCCAGGATAGCACAGGATGGTACAGTTTTAGACCCTGCAGGTATCCCTATTGCTGATGATGATTCAAGATACGAAGGGATACCGGAGATTTCCTTTAATGGCACAAACTACCTTGTGATTTGGAAAGATGGTGGAACTACAAATATAACTGGAAATAGGTTGGCCCAGGATGGTGATACCCTTGGTCCTCGGTTTCCCATATCTGCTTCACCCCAGTATGAAACATGGACTGATGTTGCCTGTGATGGGGTTAATTGGCTAGTTGCCTTTGACGATTATCGATATATTAATGTCCCGGATGCGAATAACTTAGGTTGGGGTGCAGACATCGTAGGCACCAGAGTAGATGGATCAGGTAATATTCTGGATCCTTATCCAAATATCCCGGTTTCAATTGTTGCCAACTGGCAATACTATTCTGAAGCTGCTTTTGATGGTACAAATCACCTGGTTGTCTGGCTGGAGAAAAAGGAAACAGAAAACTGGGATGTTCATGGGGCCCGGATCAACTCTGACGGAACTGTACTGGACATTCCAACCATACCCATAAACTCAGCGGGTGGGCATCAATTCTATCCTGCGGTTGCTTTTGGCTCGACGAATTATCTTGTTACCTGGACAAATGGTTCTTATCCTATTTATGGTGCAAGGGTTGGTCTTGATGGTACTGTTCTGGATCCAGCAGGGATTAATATCGGCACTGGAACCTATGGATACACGGCTATAGCATTTGATGGCACAAACTATATGGTTGTGTGGTGGAAATACACGGGTGCCTATCATATTTACGGTGCAAGGGTAACCCAGGACGGAGTTGTTCTTGACCCTGGCGGATTCAATATTGTTACGGCCAACAGTCTCATTGGTTGGAATGAACATGTTTCCTTTGGGTTGGCATTCGATGGGACAAATTATTTATTGGTCTGGCCTGATGGTCGCAATGGCGATTGGGATATTTATGGAGCAAGGTTTACTCAAGACGGCACAGTTCTTGACCCAGAAGGTTTTGCTGTATGTAAATACTCAGGAATTGACCAAGACTTTCCGGATCTGACCTTTGGTGCCGGTAATTATTTTGCAGTCTGGCATGATGGAAGAAATGATGGAGAGATCTACGGTACCCTAATTAACCCTTCAGGAGCGGGTCATGATACCACAGGGATTTTATTATCAAACAATGCACCAGGAAATCAGTTTCAATCCAATATTAGCTTTGCTGGAAGAAAGTATGTAGTTGTCTGGAGAGACAACCGGAATGGAAACCCGGATATTTATGGTACCAGGGTTGACCAGGAAGGTGCTCTTCTGGATCCCGATGGGTTTTTGGTTTCAACTGAACACTACCGTCAGTTCCAGCCCTGTGTCTCAGGTGGGTCAGATGGCAATGCTCTTATTGCCTATTCGGGCTTTACTGAGGGTTATCCTTATGAGACAAGTCGACTCTACCATCAAATAAAGACTATTACTCCTGCTGATATTGTACCGCCGTCAACACCGTATCTTTATGCGGAAAAATTAGCCGTAGGCAATTGTGTAACGCTTACCTGGAATAAGATCACCACGGACATACTGGGTAATCCAGAGATTATGGACCACTATACTGTATACCGCAGCACCTCGCCTGATTTCATACCAGGTACTTCTGATTCCATTGCCGGAACAACCCATCCGGATACTGTCTTTACTGATATTGGTGCCCTCAATGCCGGCGATGATTATTATTATCTGGTCAAGGCGGTGGATCAGGCAGAGAATCGAAGTAGCAAGTCGAACATGGGCTACAAGTTAAACAAGTTTGTCAATGAGAATGCTGGTGCGACCGGTGATCGGAACTGGGTGAATCTGCCCTGGCACAGTGAGTATGATGGTGTGCCTGATTTAACCGCTGATTTGAGTCCTGCAGGTAATCCGCTGACCAAGATAACAGATCTGCGGGATAATCAGATCTTTGAGAACTGGATCTATCATCCGGTCTTGGGCTGGTATGGTGATGCCTTTGCGATTAGTGCGGGTCGTGGTTATGAGATGATCGCTACTACAGATGATACCGTGATTCTGGTCGGGTCAAATAATCCGGCTGGCTTAATCGCGTTGAATGAAAATGCCGGTGCTGTTGGTGACCGGAACTGGGTATCGATCCCGTATAATGCGATTTATGATCGTGCGATTGATATAACTGATGAGTATAGCTCTGAAGGTGAGGCGGTTATCAAAATAACTGATTTGCGTGATGATCAGATCTTTGAGAACTGGATTCATCATCCGGTTTTAGGTTGGTATGGTGATACCTTCGCGATTAGTGCGGGTCGTGGTTATGAGTTTGTGGCAGTCTTAGATACGACCTGGAATCCGACTGAGTATATTAATGAGTCTGATTTTGACAGACTCGAGGCGCGTCATAAGAAATCTGATATTAAGGTGCATTTAGGTACTTTAACGCGTGCGGATCGTACGCCTTTGTGGTTTGTTGATGAAGATGAATCTGCCAAAGCAAAGCCACGGCCAGATACAAAAGACCGAAAAAAAGAGGCTTGTTTATCAAAACCGAAATCAGTAAAGCCCGCTGATGAACATGATGCTAAAGCCTATAAGCCGGTGACCAAGTCATTATCTTTGAAAAAGAGATTGAAATTATACCGTGAGGCCGGTGTTTCGCATCTCGTACGTGCTGAGTTTGATGCTGAAGAATTTACCGATCTTGTATTTACTGCTTATCGTCTAAACAAGCCGTATGATGTCTTGACCGAAAAGGTACTTGGCGGTGGTATTGTACAAAAAGATGATCTTGGTGTGCTCTGGTTTGATGCCGGTAATTTTATGCGACCCTGGCAACATGGTGAAGAGGTGATCTTGATCATTGAGGCATTGCACGAGCATGGTGCTTATTATCAGGTTATCAGTTTCAAGCTTGATCAAGGGGTTGATATTCAGGAGCTTGGTAAGTTAGAGCTTGAGCCGATGCCTGAGCCTAAACCAGTTTTGAAAACTGCGGTGTCCTGGCCTAAGAGCAAAAATGCACAGGTAATTGGTTATAGTGTGTATCAAGGTGATATGCGCACAAACCATGAAGTAATACAAGCACAAGAGTACTCAAGCGGGGAAGACATTAGCTTGAGGTTAGTGGTCAAAGGTGGTTATGAGACCGTGTACAGCTCAGGTTCAAAGCGCGCTGTGCAGGAGCCCATAGTCAATCTGCCCCGGGTTTATGCGTTTACCGTATATCCGAATCCGTTTATCAAAAAGACGATGATAAACTATGCATTACCAGAACCTACTGAAGTAAACATCATGATCTATGATGTCACTGGTCGTAAGGTAATAACTTTGGTCAATGACCGGGTAGACCCTGGGTATTACCAGGTTCACTGGTCAGGCTGTGATGATCTAGGTCGGCAGGTTGGAGCCGGTGTCTACTTTATGCGCATGAATGCTCAGGGGTTCACCTCTCAGCAAAAGGTTATTTTTGTACATTAGGATTGAAATGGGTGGGGGCATAAATGTCCCCACCCTGAAACAAGGAGAGTTAATATGAAACTAATTAGTAAGATTGCGCTGGTGTTGATACTCGGGCTTGGGTGTGGTTTTGGACAATGTATTGTGGATCAATTCGTCAATAACCTCCCGATTGCCGATGTAAATGGTGCATACTGGACTATTTATGATCTAACAGACCCTGAAAATCGTGTGGTTATAGAGACAGACCCCTCATGTATGACTTTCCCGGCAGCTGGAGGCATGCTCTGGACTGCCGAGCTCGGCTATTGGTCGCCACCGCCCGCAGTCGGCGATTCGCTCCTCATGATCGGCTCATGGGATTCTGCTTATGTGAATAATCCTGCGTCATATGGCGATAATCAAAATCACACTGGGTTTTACTGGCTTTATTCAGACATTGTCGATGATGTTGCCCTGACGCACTGGGAGGATGATACGCTCAGGTCCCTGCCCCAGCCGATCGCTGCGCAGATAGATACAGATATCGAAATTTCCATTACCAATCCAGCTCAGACTTTATCAAGCACAGGTACCTATAATGTTTTAGGCTACTGGATATGGGCTGACACAACTGGTTCAGGCACACCGAATAGTTATGACAAGGAAGTTGCCTTTGTTGCGGTGCAGGGTGGTGCTGGTGAGACCACGGTCTGCATTGACCCGGTTTCCAATTATCAGGATGCTCAAACTGTGTACTGGGCATACAAATTGGTTGCTCAACCAGATACAGGCGGTGTATCCTGTCCTGGCTATTCGAGCTATTATCTTTCAGCAAATTCCAATCCCATTGTGATTATTGGCATTGAAGAAACCCGGATATTTAATCCCAAACCACTCATTCCGAGTCTTGAAGTATATCCTAATCCGTTCTCAAACCTGATAAATATCAAATTCTTCCGCCCGCCGGGCGAGAATTCTCGCAAAGCGGAACAAGCACCAAGCTCCAAGAACCAAATCACAATGAAGATTTATGATATAAGCGGTAGGGTGGTGAAAGATTTTACACTCTACTCCTTACTGCCTACTATTGTTTGCTGGGATGGTCGTGACAATTCCAGCAAACAACTCTCCAACGGTGTCTACTTCTGCCAGATCAAGACCGAGAATATCCATCTGTCAAAACAAGTAGTTCTGCTCAGATGAAAGAATTACGCATCCCTCCTCGGGAAAACAGGGCGTCCAGTTAACTATCCAAAGTACTGGGCGCTCTGGGGTCTTGTACTCTATTATGAAATGGAAGTAAGAACTAATGTGTAGTAGACCAAATTATCTTCGCTTGGGGCAGATTCTGATTCATTTAGATGTTGCTACTTCTAAAGAGATCATTGAAGCAAGATTAAAACAGATGAGAGGTGAATCCCCGAAACTAATTGGTAAAATTCTAATTGAATTAGGTTACATTGTCGAAGACGACCTGAACCGAGCGTTAAACCTACAAAAGGATTTAGATATGAATTTGTGATTCGTCCCGCAAAGCGGGATCCTCGATTTATCCCGCTTCGTATTATAATACTATAAATAGAATTGCGGGATTTACCGATCATTATATGTATCAATCAGGCTGTTGATTTAGTGGAGTAGGGGCTTTAGCCCCGTCAAAAGCAATGAAATTTCATCGGTTTTCACGAGCCCCGTTTAAATACTAATTTCAGCATACCAAAAACATTTTGCTATGCTTTTATTTAACGGGGCGAGCATAAATGCTCTACTCCAGTGAAAAATGACTTTTTCAACAGCCTGAATATGAAAAATCGGGATAAGTTGTGTTCGTCAGTATACAATGTAGCGGTTTGATTTACCCACGCCCATTGCAAATGAGCGGGATTTATCAAACATGATTAAAATGATGGCGTAGCGAAACATCTACCCCTGGAGTGCGTCAGCTTGCTGACGCTCAACTACGCAATAGCCCCGACAGAACGGGATTTTCATTACACTCCAACAAGCTATTGCACTCCACTACAAAATCACCGTTTCGCCGTTTCTCCCATTCACCGTTTCATAAATCATTCCCGCTTCTACTCCCACACTCACGCACCATCTTTTCTATCTCTTCTGACTGCGGTATTATCTTTAAGACCTTCTCCAGCACTTTCTTTGCATCCACCTTGTTTTTATGTTCTAAACAACTCTTGGCAAAATGTATCGCCTCGGTCTCCAATTCATTCAGTATTACTCTTCGCCTATGCTCGGACCAGGGGTCATACATTTTACGGAAGGGCTCACCGCGGAATAACGCAAATGTCCGCAAATACTCTTTCTTTGCAAAAGTCCATTCGCCGGCCCGCTCTAATGCCTTTGCTCGTATAATAGTTTCTTCGTATTCTTGATAATCGGTCGTAATATATCCTTTGAAATGGAGAAAACCTTGTTTTATAAAGAGGGTATCAGGAGGCAACCTGAGATATTTTCTAAGACCAAATAGGAAATGGGCAAGCGAGCCTCTTGGATCTTTGGCATGTGACCAAAAATTATTATATACTGATGCCAATTCGATCTTGCTCTTGAGACTCAGGCGGATCAAAAAACTGACATACATTGGCGTAGGATCACGTGGCAGCTGTACGCTACTACGATAGATGTATGAAGGGCCAAGAAATTTCATGTGGTACACCGGGATCTTTTTTTGAAAAACCGGCAGGTTTAATAGCGCCTTAGGTAATCCTGTGGGTTTTCCTTTATCAATAAGTTTATTCACGGGTTGAGGAAAAAAGAGGACCAATCGGTGAAATAGTCCCATAAGTCGCTGAGAGTTCGCATAGTTATATGCCTTTCTATAGTCTGTTATTTTTGAAGATATTGATGCCTGACGCACAAGAAGTGCGAGTTTGACATCAGGTCTTAAAATTGCATCAGGAGGAAAGGAACTCTGCCCTAAGAGAACCTTGATGAAAAAAAGAGTATCCTTTATTCCTTTATTATTAATTAAAGCAATTAATCGTTTAAGTTGGATTATTGCCTTATTAGTTTCATTGAGGGCATATGAACAGTAAATAATTGTTAAAGTTGAAGTAATGAAATAGTTAAGAATTTTTTCTTTGCGCGATATAAGCAGAGATTTGTTAGCAAACCTAACTGCGTCTTGAATCTTGCCCAAGCCAAGCGAGCAGTAGGCACTTATGATTACTGCGAGTGCTCGTAATAATGCTTTGTCTGCTTTTATCCCCTTAATAGCCTTTCTTGCCGCACGATAGTCTCCGGCCATCATCAGATTGCCGGCTAAATATTCATACGAAACACCACGATCCCTATCTTCAGTACATTCGAGGCTTTTCTTTATCCAATGGTGTGCTTTTTTGTGGAACGCAATTGCCGAATAAAGCGAAACAATACTCCTGTAAAAAGTTGGCTCTGTTAGATAACGGCAGAGATTCTCACATCTCTTAATACAGGAAAGAACTTCTTTAGTTTTTCCGAGATCTGCCAAAGCCAGACCTTTTTCAAGCAGAAGATAAAAGTGTAAGGCAGGTTCAGCATTATTTTTAGAATTCTCTGTCTCTAATCTTTTCAGCAATCTCCGAGTAAGAATAAGTTGCTTTTCTGGATTGCCGATCTTTTCACTTGCAAACAACTCAATAAGACCAGCTCGGACCGCGGTGTAAAGTAGGTTTTTATTTTCTGCTCTTTCCCGCAGAATCTTTGCCTTTTGCCGAACCTCTGGAAATGGTGTTTTCTCAAATGTAAGATGAAGTTTTTCGACCTTTCTTACAAGCGAGAGAAATCTATCAGGAATTCTCCTTAGAATCTCTTGATTAGAACATGAAGGCAGTGCATTCAGTATTCGTGCTGCCTTCTTTATATCTCCCTCATGTAACGCCTGTTCTGCGTTTTTTAGACCGTGTTCAACCTCTTGAGTCGTCTTAATTTGTTCGCTCGGTGGATAATCCTTCCTATGACAATCTGCTAAATCATAACTTTTCCAGATTCTCCAGATTCCCTTAATAGAAATCTTAATCCCGTTTTTATTCAGGATATCCTGTACCTTAATAAGAGTAAGTGAAGGATTATTTTCTTTTAGCAAAGCAATTTTCTTCTCAATAGAAGTATCAACCCTTCTCGGATGCCTTCTGAATATGTCTTCCCGATTAAGGTTTTCTTTTCCTCCTTCTTTGTACCATCGAATCCATCTTCGCAGTGTCTTGGGATTGATATTAAAGGACGTGGCAATTTCCTCTATGGAACCTGCAGCAATATACGCTTCTACTGCTTTAATTCTAATTTTGGGATATTTATTTCTCACTTTGGACATTGTATGGAAAAATTATACCAACAATATAGCATTTTGTCAATAGGAAGAAATAGGTCTGTAATGTTATTAAAAATCGGCACTTATAACATATTTGGCTGCCTAAAAAATACATATTTAGGAGTATATTAATATAGTAATATTTATAATAATTGGCTGTTTGTTATTCGTAAGAGTCTTGTAGATTCTTAAAGAGTTTGTGAATTTCGAGAACGCAAGTTCTTACAGTAAAAGGGATGGTTGATTTTTGACTATGCACTTTGATTGAAAGGAGGCAGAAAATGGAAAAAAGATACAAGGAATTAATCAGGATCAGTAGCTATTTTTTTCTTTTGATCTTCTGCTTCTCGCTTTTATCTGCTCAGGCTCCGGACACCCTCTGGACAAAAACCTATGGCGGTGGCGGCTGGGATGAAGGCTTTTCAGTTCAACAGACGACTGATGGAGGATATATCATTGCAGGAACGACCCAGTTAAGTATTTATGATGTCTATCTTGTAAAGACAGATGCAGCTGGTGATATACTTTGGTCAAAAACATATGGTGGCGGAAATCATGATCATGGTTATTCAGTTCAACAAACTACTGATAATGGATACATTGTTGCAGGTTGGACCCAGTCATTTGGTGCAGGTGGTCCTGATTTTTATCTAATAAAAACCGATGCTAATGGTGATACCCTCTGGACAAAGACCTATGGCACAGGGTCCTCGGATAAAGCCTTTTCAGTTCAACAAACTACTGATGGCGGGTATATTATTGCCGGTGAGACATGGTCAGTCACCAGGATTGGCGGAGTTTGTTTGGTCAAAACCGATGCCAATGGTGATGTCCTCTGGACAAAGACCTATGGCGGGCAATGGACTGATGCAGGTGCAGAAGTTCAACAGACTACTGATGGGGGATATATTATTATAGGATGGACCATGTCATTTGGTGCAGGGCAACATGACTTTTATCTTATAAAGACCGATGTTAATGGTGATGCCATTTGGACAAAGACCTATGGTGGTGGCGGCGTGGATTGTGGCTGGTCAGTTCGACAGACTACTGATGAAGGATATATTATTACAGGGATGTCCGGTGGGGTTTATACTGTAAAAACCGATAAAGATGGTAATACGCTATGGGCAAATACCTATGGCGGGACATCTGGAGAATCAGTTAAACAAACTAATGACGGCGGCTATATTATTGCGGGATATAGTGGATCCGGTGGTCTGGCTGATGTCTATCTTATTAGAATCGATTCATCAGGCAATACCCTCTGGACAAAAACATACGGTGGAACGAACCAGGATGAGGGTTATTCAGTTCAACAAACTGGTGACGGGGGCTATATTATTGCCGGGAGAACTCAGTCATTTGGTGCCGGTAGCATGGATATCTATCTTATTAAAATAGATACCGATGTGGTTGGCATTAAAGAGAAACAAATTACTGACCTCAATCTGGATGTGGTCGATATAGATATCTTCCCAAATCCGTTCACTAAGCTGACATTTATCAGCTTTAGCACAGAGCATAGCGCAAAGGGCAAAGGGATAAGCCTTGGCTCTATACCCTTAGCTTCTTGCTTGAAGATCTACGATGTGACCGGACGCGAGGTTCATTCTTTCCCTATTGTTAATCTGTGTAATCCAGATAAATCTGTGAATTCTGTGTGTTGGGATGGGAGAAATGATTCTGGTCGCAAGGTCCCTGCTGGTGTTTACTTTGTACGGTTTACTGTAAATCCCGTAGGCGAGGTCAGTAATTACAAGGTGGTTAAGAAGGTAATACTATTAAAATAAAGACAAGCCAAAAAATTTCTTTAACTAAGGGGGTAATCGTGAAACAAATATTAACGCTCACAATATTATTACTGGCAGTGGGTTTTGCGGCTGAGGTAGTAACATTTGATAATAACTGGGCAGATAATCCTCTATTCAGTATAGTATCTGAAACACCAATGGGTATTGAGGTTATTTTCAGCACCCAGAAGATGTTTATTGAAGAGATCATGATTGACGGGGTACCAATGAAGACGATTGGTGTGCCAGGGGTTTTCCTGCCTAATGATGAGGGTGCGCCCAACCTTGCTGGAACGGGTAGATATATTGCCATCCCTCAGGGTGCTTGGGCAAAGGTAACGATTTTGAGTTCACGTACTGAGGTCTATCATAATATTGATATTGCACCAGCACCTAATATCCCATTAGATAGTGATGATTCACCATTGCGTTACGAGAAGGATATGAAGATTTATGCACGTAATGCATATTATCCAGATGCCCCGGTAAAGTTATCCGAGTCCATGAAAATACGTGGTGTGGATGTGGTGCTCTTAGGTATTACACCATTTCAATATAATCCTGTGACCAAAGAATTGATTGTGTACAAGGACATCAGGGTAAAGGTTGATTTTATTGGCGGTAATGGTCTGTTTGGTGAGGATCGGTTGCGCAGTCGTTTTTGGGAGCCGATCTTACAGGGACACCTATTAAATTACAAATCATTACCTACGATTGATTTTTATTCACCCGAGCGTATTTATACAGATGGTGAAGGTTATGGTTATGAGTATATCATTATCGTACCGGATGATCCAGTGTTTGAGGCATGGGCAGATACGATTAAAGTATGGCGTAAGCTGCAGGGTATTTCCTGTGAGGTCTTCACACTAGCTGATATTGGTGGTTCTAGTGCTGCAGATATCGAATACTTCTTGAATAATGCCTACAATAATTGGGATCCGGCGCCAGTGGCGTTCTTATTACTTTCTGATTATCCCTCATCTGGTAAGGACTATGGTATTACTTCACCAATATGGAATAATTGGTGTGTTTCTGATAATAGCTATGCAGATGTCGATAGTGATAATCTCCCGGATATGCACCATGGCAGGATCTGTGCCCAGACTGAGTCGCAGTTACAAACAATGATAAATAAATTTTTGAGTTATGAACGGAATCCATATACTTCATCAGATTTCTACGACAAGCCTCTGGTCGCGGTTGCCTGGCAGACCCAGCGTTGGTTTCAGCTATGTGGTGAGGTAGTCAGGGGTTTTTTTATCAATGGTTTGGGCAAGGATCCAGCACGCCAGTATGCGATTTGTGGGGGCACACCGACGCCTGGTTGTGCCTGGTCTACAGCAACAAATACATCTACTGTAGTTGATTACTGGTACAACGTGGGTTGGCTTGCCAGTCAAACCAATCCTTATGATGAAACCTGGTGGAATAATGGTTCAGCTACCGGTATTACTAATGCGATCAATTCTGGTGCATTTCTGGTTCAACATCGTGACCATGGTGCAACTTGGGCTTGGGGTGAACCGCGCTACACGATTTCAGATCTTGACAATTTAACCAATACAGAATTCCCATTTGTCTATTCAACTAACTGTTTAACCGGGAAATACAACTTTTCAAGTGAAACCTTTACTGAAAAGTTCCATAGAATAACATGTGGTGCCTTAGGCGTGAACGCGGCTAGTGATATAAGTTATTCTTTTGTTAATGATACCTATGTCTGGGGAACCTATGATGGTCTGTGGCCTGAGTTTGACCCTGGGTATCCTGGTTTTGATATGACAGGTGGGGATAATCTTAGACCCTGTCAGGCAATGACCTCGGGTAAATATTATTTAGAGGCATCAAGCTGGCCCTATAATACAAACCATAAGTTCTATACCTATCACTTATTCCACCATCATGGTGATGTTTTTAATACTCTTTATTCAGAAATACCTCAGAGTCTTACGGTGAGCCATGCAGCTACGCTCACTGCCGGTGCAATATCATTCACAGTTACGGCTAATAACAATTCAGTAATTGCCTTAACAGTAAATGAAGAGATTATCGGTCTTGCCCAGGGAACTGGTCTGCCAATTGACATAACCATTCCACCACAACCCCCAGGTAATACTATACTCGTTACAGTAACCAAGGCTAATTATTATCGTTATGAGGCAGATGTCCAGGTTGTCGCTACTTCTTATCCTTATGTGTTTTTGAGCACAGATATTATCGACGATGCATCAGGTGGTAATGGTGACGGTATTGTGGATCCAGGAGAAACGATTGACTATGGTGTTTGGGCAAAGAATCTTGGTATAGGCACGGCTCAGAATATATATGGGTTACTTTCTGAGTCTGATCAGTATGTAAACATAACAGTTGATTCGAGTTGGTATGGTGATATCCCTGAGCATGATTCTTCATTATCAAATCCTTATTACACGTTCAGTGTTGCAAATGACTGTCCTAATCGTCATAAGATAGAATTCACACTTGAGTTCCATGATATCGATGACAGTATTTTCTATTCTTACCGGTCCTTTACTGTTTATGCGCCTATTTTGATCTTCTGCGATGTAAGTGTAGTTGATGGTAACGATGGTGTATTGTATCCAGGTGAGACCGCGGATCTGGTTGTGACAATTAGGAATAAGGGTAGTGCGGCTACCGAAAATGTTACCTCTACTTTAATAGAGGACTCCCCCTACATAACCATCAATGATGCTTCAGGTAATTTTGGTTCGATTGACCCGGGCAATACGGCTGATAATTCCAGTGATCCTTATAATATTACTGCGAGTCCTACCACGCCTCAGTTTACGATAGTTCAGTTCCAGATTGAAGTAGTTTCTGGAGTCTATGTTGATACTTTAGAGTTCAGCTTGGTGGTTGGTCCGAAGCATTACTATCTCTGGAATCCTGTTTCTAGAACATCTGGACAGAACATGCATACGATTTTGGGTGACTTAGGTTATAATGGTGATTATGGTACAACTCTGGCACCAAATCTCAATTTCTATCAGGCATTACTGGTAGTATGCGGTGTCCGCCCGGACAGCTATTTTTTCAGTATAGAAAGTCCCGAAGCTGCCGCAATTGTTGATTACCTGCAGAATAATAAGGGTCGTGTGTATATGGAAGGTGCTAATGTCTGGTATATGGACCCGTGGCTTTACAATGCTTACAATTTCTGTTCGGTCTTCGGCATAAGTACTAGCGATTTCACTTACGGCGAGATCGGTCCGATAGCCGGTATATCCGGCACATTCACAAATGGTATGAATTTCAGTTATAGCGGTGAGAAGACCTTTGCAGATGATATCGACTACGCAACTGGCACAGGGTTCTTAATCTTCCGTGATAGTGACAGCTATTTTTACGTCGGTGTTGCGAATAATGCTGGGATATATCGAACTGTTGGAATCTCGTTTGAACTAGGCTTGCTTGATGACGGTACACCGCCCTCGACCCGTGCTGCATTATTGGATTCAATTATGACTTTTTTCGGGACAATCATTATTGGTATTGAGGAGGAGACTGGTTTAGCCGACTTACCAATAGAGACGGCATTGACTGCCTTATATCCGAATCCGGGTGTCCAGGCAATAAATATCAAGTATCAGGTTGCGCATACCTCAAGGGGTTCGTTACAGTTGTATGATGTGGCTGGTCGTTTGGTGCGGACAATAAAGAATAAAGAGCTCTGTTTGCCTGGTTATTATACCGTGCTCTGGGATGCTAAGGATGATTTGGGGCGTAAGGTCTCTGCTGGTGTTTACTTCGTGCAACTTGTCATAGATCCCGTAGGGAAGACCGAAGATTATAAGGGGGTTCAAAAAATCGTTCTTTTACAATAAAATACATCGAAGTGATTCAAATATTCACGGGTTTGTGAAAGGAGGTAAAAATATGATTATGCTTTCATTGATTTTGCTCTTTGTTGGCGCCGATTTTCCGATCTGCACATACGATAATAGTCAAGACTTTGCCAGTGTTTTTTATGCTAATGATCAATATTATGTATTCTGGCGGGATCACCGTTATTTTCAGCCATATCATTCTATCTATGGTGCCCGGGTGACAACTGATGGTACAGTACTTGATCCGGATGGGAAATTGCTCTATAAGAAATGGACAATTGACGAAGGCGCCAGCATTGCATTTGACGGTACGAATTTGCTTGCTGTTTTCCGTTATTATTGTTGAAGTCTTGGGGATATCTGGGGAGTGCGTGTCACTCCTGAATGTGATACATTGAATTCGTTTGTAATATGCGATTCAAGTGGAATTCAGACCGGTGCTTCAACAGTATTTAATGGGGAGAACTATATTGTTGTCTGGTTGGACCAACGATTTGCCGCTGATTCTTTTTATGTTGTCACGGCCCGGGTAACGCCTCAGGGTGAAGTGTTCGATTCTGGGGTTCGTCTTGGCTATGCCTCTAAATATGAAGGATATCACACTGATATTGCATTTGATGGAGAACGCTGTTTGGCTGTGTGGAATCACTGCGAATATTCTACGCCATTAGGAGTTTTTGGTCGATTCATCAACAGTTCTACCCAGCCAGAGGGTGACGTTATCACCATTGCAACAACCTCTACACATTATTCTGTCGATCCAAAGGTTGCTTTTGATGGCAATAATTATCTTGTTGTTTTTGGTGACATACCGGGAAGTTTTAATCATATTTATGGACAATTGGTTTCTCCTGATGGGAATTTGATCGGTGACAAAATAACAATCGCAAATAGCAATTACATTTGTCAATACTATCCTGATGTTGTCTGGGATGATCATTTATATACTGTTGTCTGGTGCGAGGATGATTGTATAAGAGGTCAGCATTTAGATACTAATGGTCAGCTTATCGGCTCAAGTTTCCCGATTTCAAATACTACTTCCAATAGCCGGGACTATCCATCAATAGCTGTCTCTAACAACAACTATCTTGTTGCCTGGCAGGAACAGCGTTCGACACTCGATATCTATGGTAATGTTGATCATATCATTGGTGTTAAAGAGACAGAAAAGATAACACAAATGCCAGTGGTAGATGCATTGTGTCATATCAGTCCTAATCCATTCAGAAAATCCACAGTCATTAGTTATTCGTCATTAGTCATTAATGACCAATTACCAGTGACCAATGACTTACAATGCCCAGCATTGCGAATCTACGATGTTTCAGGCAGAATGGTCAAATCTTTTAATCTGACTTCTAACATCTTGTCTCTTGCTTCTGCTGTCTCCTGGGACGGTACTGACCAACTTAACCGCCCGGTTCCGGCGGGTGTCTACTTTGTACGTTTAACAACACCATGGCAAACATATACTGAAAAGGTAATATTATTGAAATAAGACAGAACGTGAGAATCATCGAGTTTTGAGACTTAATCTAATACTCGGATTATGGTATCGTAATTATGATGTAGATAAAAAAGGGGAGTAAATATGTATAAGTTTTTGTCTATTAGTTGTTTTTTTATTCTTGTATTGATTGTTGCGAGTACATCTTTTTCTCAAACCATCCTGGGGAAAATACCCATACCTGATGGCGAGGTTCCCACCAGTACCTTTTATGTTGCCGAAACTCAAAAACTCTATACTGCGAATTTATGGCATGCTAATATGAGTGTTGTAGATCTACTAAGTCGTGAGATTGAGACTACAGTTCCTATGCCTGGTGCGTGGATGGCATGTCTTTTTGTTGGGGTTGACAAAGATAATAACCGTATCTATCTCGGTGATATTACTGGAAAGACTGTTGTTCTATCAGGTGATGATTATTCACTCATTACTACTTTTACGGGCATGATGGGTGTCGGTTTTGCCCAAGACTCAGTGCAAGACAAGAATTATATCGCTGCTACCCCAAACCTTATTTATGTACTTGAAGGAAGTACAAGTACGATCATCGATTCAATCGAAATTGGGGAAATGAGCATTTCATTTATCAATGCCAACAATCTGTGCTTTGATACAGAAAATAATCTGCTATATGCTGCATGCAATGACGGGAAAAAGATAGATGTAATTGATTGTGGACCTGATACAGTGCTTACCTTCATTACTGTTGATACTCTACCGTGTGCAATAGATATCAATCACACCACAGATAGAGTCTATGCTTCTTGTGACAGCTCAGTAACCGTGATCGACGGTACTAACCAGCAAGTTTTGACAAACATTTTCTTAGGAGCTCATCCTACTGACCTCTCAGTAGATGAGGTGAATAATAAGGTCTATGTTGCAATGGAAGACACCAATGCACTGGTCATTGATGGAAGTACAAACATGGTTGATGACACGATTCCTTTCTTTGCGACCTTTATCCAGTGCGATCCCTCATGTAATGAGATCTACCTGACGCTTGGTCATGAAAGTATCCTCAAAATCATTTCGATCCCTGATTATTCTCTTTTAGAGACTATTATCCTTCATTACCGGTTAGATGATCTGGTAATTGATGAATCGCGGAATCTCCTTTATGTTGCTGCAACTACCCGGGCAGACAACAACTTTCTATTTAAGATCGACTGCAATATTGATTCGATTATTGATACACTACATGTAAGTGATGAAGCACCTTATACCATATATCTAGCTAACGATGATACACTCCAAAAGCTTTATTTTGCTGAAAGAGGCGCCATGAAACTGTATTGTATCGACGCTGAGGTAATGAGTATAATCTCGTCTCATGACTTACCAGATAACCCGATGCATTTAAATGCTAATCCCATAACTAATAGGGTTTATATCCCAATGCTCAATTCTTCGCAACTCCTTGTCTTTGATGGAGCCGGTGATAGCATTGAAACATTTGTTAATATTCATGGCGCACCAATAGACGCTGAAGTGAATCTCCAGACCAACAAAGTGTTTGTCTCTACTGAATCATGGTATCTTGATGTCGTCGATGGGGCGACAAATCAACTTGATACCAGTATTTACCTTACAAGTGGTCCACTCCTTGAAAGCAATTGCGTTAATGATTCGACGAATGAGATCTATGTATGCAGTTATTCTTATCAGGATGTCACAATTCTCGACGGCAATCAGAATTACGCGGTAATAACCACAATCCCGTTTGGTCACGTGATGAGAGATGGAGTTGCAAATGAATCTACCAACCGTATATTTGTGCATGATGCAGACCAGCATATTTTTATCATAGATGGGGCGACCCACGAGATAGCAGATACAATTACTATTTCCAAAGAAGAAACCAGACTCGCTATAAATACTGAGCAGGGAATCATCTATGCTTCAGACTTTGGGGGTATTCTAATAATACAGGACGATGCCATGGGTATTCAAAAAAAGAAAAGTGCGGAGAATTCAGTGTTTGTAGATCTTTATTTAATTCCCAATCCATTTAGGGAGATTACAAATCTCAAATTCCAAATTCCAAGCACCAAATCACAAATTTCTCTGAAGATTTATGATATAAGCGGTCGAATGGTCAAATCTTTTAATCTAACTTCTAACATCTTGTCTCTTGCTTCTGCTGTGTCGTGGTCTGGTACTGACCAACTTAACCGCCCGGTTCCGGCGGGTGTCTACTTTGTACGTTTAACAACACCATGGCAAACATATACTGAAAAGGTAATATTATTGAAATAGAAAAGCCGTACTCGTCCCGATTCTCGTGGATCCTCGCTTCGCGGCATAAATTTGAAATATCACTGGAGTGCGTCAGCTTGCTGACGCTCAACTATGCAATAGCCCCAACAGAACGGGATTTTCGTTACACTCCACTTATTGAAATAGAAAAGCCGTACTCGTGATTCGTATTCGTAAGAAAACAACGACAAAA
>JAUWCU010000129.1 GCA_030609135.1 Candidatus Stahliibacteriota bacterium
GTAATTATACATACCCTAAATTGGGTATTATATACAATTGTGTTCTTCAGGGGGTATAATGTGGTGGCGCTATATCGTTGATAATGGAATTTGATTTAGCAGAATCGACAAACACGAATTGAGATGGATTCGGTCCTGACCCTGCCTACACTTACTGTGAGGCTTGTGGAAAAGTGGATCTTTGATAGAAAATATTCACTGAACGATACCCTCCCTGAAGGATCTGGAAAATGTGATCTTTATTTCAATCTGCCACATTAATTTGGAAGTGGTTGATGCTTCGTTTAAAAAAAGAGAAATATAAGAATCTGTTTGATTTTAAGGTAACAATGGAAATGAAAAAATATGTCCTTGACAATAAGATTCAATATGAATATAATATATCAAGGAGGAGTCATGAACTTAGTGTTATTATTTTATCTTATGATGACCATGAACTGCCAGAAATCTCATGCACAATTCAGCGATTCATTACCCCAGATGCCCGGCTGGCCCAAGGATCTCTCATGTCAAATGTCAGTCGGAGTAACTTTAGCAGACATAAATCAAGATGGGTTTCTGGAAATATTAGTAGGAACCTATGATGCTACCTATGATACATGTGAGTTTCACGTGTGGGATTACCAGGGCAATGAACTGCCTGGATGGCCCAAAGTTATTAGGCAGTACGATATACTGGGAAAACCAGCCGTCGCAGATCTTGATCCATCATACCCTGGGCTGGAAATCATCGTGTCAGATTTCAATTGCAGAATCTATGCCTGGCACAGCGATGGCACAGACGTTACTGGGTGGCCCTACAACGCAGGCATGACCAGTCCTTATTGTTCTCCCGCAATATCAGATATTGATCACGATGGCGATCTTGAAGTAGTATATAATTCGCAGAATGGCGTGCATGTCATTAGTCATGACGGCACACCTTGCCCAGGATGGCCAGTATGGACGAGCAGTGGATATCGTACGCCTTCAATTGCCGATGTTGACCAGGACGGAAACGTGGATATTTGCATACTGGTGCATCATGCTCTATATCTTTATGACATTTATGGCAATGTTAAGCCAGGATGGCCCATAAACTTTGAAGAATGGTATTCTGGTAGTTCTTGTCAGCCTGTTTTGGCGGATCTTGACAATGATAATGACCTGGAAATACTCATGGCATTTTACATTCCTGATCCCCCTAATTCTAAAATCTACGTTGCAATTTATCATCATGATGCCACGTCTTTTGAAAATTGGCCGCAGGAATTTCCCGGTCCCATGACTTTTGTGACTCCAGCTGTGGGTGACATAGATAATGACGGTGATCTTGAAATATGCGGCGGCGGTAATGTTGTAGAACCCTGGCCAGGTTTTATGTTCAGACATCACACTGGCGATACAGTTCAGGGCTGGCCACAAGCTGTAGATGCTCTTAGCTGCACGCCTATTATATTTGATCTTGATCTAAGCAACAATGGTAAGAGAGAGATCGTTATCAATACTAACAGTAATATGGTTGACCAGTTCCTCGCCTTTCATGATGACGGAACTAATGTTGATGGCTGGCCGCAAACTACTGGCTGTGCTGCTCCAAACGCTGCAGCGGTTGGTGATGTTGATAATGATGGCGATATCGAAATCGCGATCGTAGCTGGTGATGGTACGAAAAGATACCCCGTCCGTGTGTATCTTTTTACTGTCGAGGGTGTAGAATACCGTCCTTACATGACCGAATGGGGCTCGTGGTTCCATGATAACTGGAACACCGGGTGGTTTCATCCAAAAGCACCGGATAATGTGAATGCAACAAGTACACCTGATTGGATCCGTTTAACTTGGGATACTAATACAGAACCGGACATTGCCGGGTATCATGTTTACCGCGCATTAATATCCGGTGGTCCGTATACAAAACTAACCGACACGTTGCTTACGCAAACAATGTATTATGATATTCCGCCGGATACTACTACCTATTATTACTGCGTTACAGCACGTATCCAGGCAGAAACAGAATCTCGTTTGAGCGATGAGGTTTCAGGGCACCTGGGTATAGCTAACAGAAATGTGGATGTGTTTCCGTTCATATCGGCAGGACCTACCCCCTTCACTCAAGCAATAACATTTCATGTCCCTGAAGATGAATCAGCGACTGTTACGATTTATAAATGCGATGGGTCTATTGTGGATAAACTAACGGGGCGAGGCGCAATCAAGTGGCAGCCTTCTAAGGATATATCGGCCGGTATATATTTTGTTAAGCTAAAAACAGACAAGGGTATTTTTGAATATAAAATTGTAAGAATCCAGTAATTCAGATTTTCGATTAAAGTAATCATCTGAACGGACCTGAATCAAACTTCTTCCCCAGAAGGAACGGGGTCAAATCTGACCTCATCCTTCTTATTATTTGTCTTCCACGATCCAGGTTAGAGCCTTCTGAATTTCCTCTTTGCTGTTTGGAGGAAAGCCATGGCCAAGCTCAGGAAAAACAACAAACCTCACACTAATCCCCTTCTCTTTCACTGTTTTCTCTATCCATTTATTACTCTCTAAAGAACGATCTTTTCCTCCGACCATCATATAAATCTTTGTGTCTTTTACCTTTTCGTGCTCAAGCGAATCATCAAAAATCTTATCATCGCGACCATAGGAAGCCGCAACAGTAATAATAGCAGAAAAGACCTCGGGGTTTTTTAATCCAGTATAAAAAACTCGTGCGCCTCCCTGGGAATAACCAAGAAGAATAATGTTTTCAGTATCAATTTTATAATTCTCTTTTAGAAATTCAAGTGCCTCAAGAATACGTTTTTCAGAAATTTCGTAATCACCCCAGCTAAATGACGTACTCCCTCTTATTTCTGAACCATAAGGGCAGCAAAGGATAAAATCTAATGGGCTCACGCCTGGCTCCAATGTCTTGGATAAATTAACAGGATTGCCACCAAAACCATGAAGAGCAATAATACTCGGATACTGGTTTTCCTCTTTAAATTCCTCAGGTAATACAATAACAGGCAGCCACTCTTTTGATTCCAGCTCTTTTATCTTTTGTTCTGCTATCTTTTCCAGTTCCTGAAACCTTTTATCTTCTTTTAATGAAGCAAAATCTTCATCATCAGAGAACTTGTAGGCTCCCAGTTCAATGGTTTTCTCTAGCCACGTTATGGCGCTGTCTTTTTCATGCTGAAGTGCATAGCAGCAGCTAATATTATAGGCAAGCGCCGAATAATCAGGCCTCAATATAAACGCCTTTTCGAATAATTCAATGGCTTGTGTGTAATCCTCTGTTGAATAAGCAGTCATCGCTTCACTAATATATTTTCCTGCTTTGTCTTTTTCTTCCTCATCGTCTGCAAAAAGAATAAAGGGAAGGAATAAAAACAGATATATCAAGGTTTTATTTATTTTCATAACATTCTCCTTCACGACCCCGCATCCATGCATGGGTGCGGGGTCAAGATTCCTATTTTTCAAAAAGGTAATCAGTCGTATCAATCAGGAAAAATTTATCTAATAACTTTGCAATCCGTTCCGGTTCAGCACCAGATAGTACAATCTCTTTTTTAGTAAATTCCTGCAGTTCTTTTATTACCTTTTGATTTGTGGGATCGCCAATAGCGACAAAAAGTTTATCACCAACTTCGTAAAGTGGGATGATATTATTTTTATACAGAATCTTCTCCTGAAATGATTTAATAAGTTGCTCATCAAGCATCTCTGGCCGGAGTTCCATAAAGGGAATTGCCGCCTGTTCACTGAGCATCCGGATCAAATTTCCAGAGTTTATATAACCTAATTCAAGAAGAATTTCACCCAGCCTCTTTTTCTTGGTTTTTTGTATCTCAAGTGCCTCTTGTACTTGTTTTTCAATAATGATGCCACTTTGTACAAGTAATTCACCGATTCGTACTGCCATTGTATCCTCCAATCAATATAAATACATTATTATTATATTCCTAATCACACTTTTTTCAAGAGTAAATACAGGAAAGAACGGGGTCACCTATCTTTGATATTGTAACAAAACTAAATGACCCGATGTAAAATGTTTAGATTTGATGTTATGAAAAAATTGCATCTTCAGGATTATGGATTATACTGTTATTTAGTGGAGGTGCAATTATGCAATACGTTGGCATTGATTTTCACAAGAATTATTCGTTCATCACCGAGATGGACGAAACCGGCGTCATAAAACGCCAGGTAAAACTATCGAATAATCGTGATACGCTCACTAATTATATCGACTTTCTTCCAAGAAATACGAAGATCGCTATTGAAGCAACCTGCAATTGGTATTATTTCTACGAACTTATTGAAGGCCATGATTTAACCCGCATTATTCATACTAAATTTGTTTAATTTTCAGCAAACATAGTCCCAGTTTGATTTTGCACCATTTTTAGACCACAGTAAAATTTAACACTCTGTTTTTAAAATTATTGAAAAAAACCTCCTGATGTGTATACTACCATTATGATAAAAAAAACACACCAGGAGGGTTTCATGACAAATAATTATACTCAAATTTGTCTCTCATTTCAAGAGGCAAAGACAATTACCATTGATTTTAATAGCGGTGATATTACTACGGATGCTGGACTTTTGCCAATTCGTGAATACGATGAGAAGATAAACTTCACCAAAAAAGTTGCTCAGAAGCTCATTGATAAACGGACTTCCTGTCTTGTCGATCATAAACTTATTGATCTTATTCGGCAAAGAGTTTACGGGATTATTGCTGGTTATGAAGACGCCAATGATGCGCAATATTTGCGCATTGATCCAGTATTTTTGGCAATCACGAAACGAGCTATTTCAAATCCCTTAGCGACACAACCAACCATCAGCCGTTTTGAAAATAGTGTGCTGGCTAAAGAAGTAATCATGCTCAATCGTTTTCTTCTTGGCCATTATATTGCTCGGGCAAAACCGCACAAGCGTGGTAATAAGAGAATAATCATCGATGTGGATTCGACCGATGATCCTTGACATGTAGGTAAGGCAAAAGATCTTTTTGATTTATATGAGGATTGTGGAGAGAGTGAGAACTGGATAAAGGAATTTAAGAATGGTTTAAATGGGAATCGGCTTTCTTGTCATGGTTATATTGCGAATGCTTTTCGGTTATTGCTACACAGTCTGGCTTATGTTTTGGTTTCGAATTTTCGAGCTGATGTGCTTAAGGGCACGGAGTTGGCGCGGGCAACGATCGAGACGATTCGATTAAAACTGATTAAGGTTGGTGCGGTGGTGAAAAAGACCGTGCGTCGGATTTGGTTTCACTTATCTTCGGGGTGGCCATTTCGGTCGATATTTATCGAGGTATGTAAAAATCTTGGTTTTGACACCAGTTAAAAAGCAATTTTAAATTATTTACAAATTCCATTTCATAAATTTTCCTCATAACGGGAGAGGTTTATTCAAATTTGCAAAATACTACATTTTTTATGTAAATTTATGCTACAGATTTAAAGATAAAAACCTTACCTTCAAAAAATCGCTCAAAATCCATTCAATTTTAGAAAAAATATCCATTTCAAACTTTAGTATGCATAATGCAGGTTAAAGATGCTTCAACTCAAATAAGCGGGTGATACAAAGTCTTGCTGTAAGTCTCGAATTTGTTGAGAGGCACCATCCCCAAATTCAGATTCTTTTCTTGACTCTTCGAGCATACTGGCTATCATATTGGATGGATAAGGAACGTAAATTCTTCATGAAGAAAAAGATCGCTGTTCTGTATGGTGGCTGGTCATCAGAAAGAGACATTTCTCTTGGTTCTGGTAAATGTGTTATGGCATCCTTAAAAAAACAAGGTTTTCATATAAAAGGTATTGATGTCGATAAGAATTTTATGACTAAACTAAAGGGTATTGATGTCGCGTTTATTGCTCTGCACGGAAAACCCGGTGAAGACGGTATAGTACAGGGTATCCTTGAATTCATGAACATACCATATACTGGGTCTGGAGTCATGGGTTCAGCGATCAGTATGGATAAAGTCGTATCAAAGCATCTTTTTGCAACCAAAGGTATCCCAACCCCTGAATTCTATTTTGAGGAAAACATTGATGTCGATGAAATTATCATGAAACTGGACTTACCCCTTATTGTCAAACCGCGGGCTGAGGGTTCGAGCGTCGGCATCTACATTATAAAAAATAAATCAGAATTAAAGAAAACAATAACGAGTTTGCGCCGTAAGTTCAAAGACTTGCTTTTTGAAAAGTATATTACAGGGATGATGGCAACCTGTGGGATACTAAATGAAACCCCTTTACCGATCCTTGAAATCGCACCGAAGAAACGCAAATTCTACGATTATAAATCTAAATATACAGAGGGTATGACTGAATATATCGTACCGGCGCGCATCCCCAAGAAGCAGTATAAGAAAGTACAGGAGTATGCGGTCGCTGCGCACCGAGTAATCGGCGCGCACGGGTTCTCACGCGTGGATTTTGTGCTCGATGAAAACCACAACCCCTATGCATTAGAGGTCAATACTATACCCGGGCTTTTGGCTGGTTCTAACTTGCCCCTTGAGGCAAGCGCGATCGGTCTGTCGTACGATGATTTGATTTTTGAAATTCTGAAGACAGCCCGAAACAGCCCTGGGGACGGTGCTTGACATTTTGACATATTTAATCATCTTCTCTCTTTCATCTTCTCTTTTGTCCTTTTGTATAACTGA
>JAUWCU010000041.1 GCA_030609135.1 Candidatus Stahliibacteriota bacterium
GTGCAGTGAATGTTCCTGGTTTAAATGGCAAGAAAGAAACTGTCAAGATAAGAAAAGGTAGTGGTGCACCGGAAATCGTGCGGGCACGCGGTAAAGGCATGCCGCGTCCTGGCGGTGGTCGGGGTGATTTGTATATAGAGCTTAACCTCATGTCCCTTAAAACAAAGAACAAACAGGTGCAGAAAATAATCGACGAGCTCAAGGAATTTGAAGGTTCGCCAGTCCCGATCAAAAAGAGAAATTAGAAAAGCCTGTTATTAATACACTCCAAGTGTGGAGAATAATATGCACAATCTTTTTTATGCTTCGTCCCACAAGATCAAAGGCGATACAATCACCATTGATAGAGAGGAGCTTCACCATGTAAGAAATGTCTTAAGGGTAAGACAAGGCGATATAGTGTGGATAACTGATGGTTCTGGAAACCGCTATCAAACCAAAATCACAGAGATTGGAAAGATCAAATTAACCGCTCATATTCTTGAGAAAACATACGTGAAACGACTAAGTACGGTTCACCTTGAACTGGCATTTGTTCCTTTGAAAAGCTCGCGTAATGATATCATAATTGAGAAATGTACAGAGCTCAGTGTTTCAAAATTCCATCCATTCATATCTAAATATTCTGTTGTTCCTCAAATGACTGAACAAAAAGCAGGACGTCTTCAGAGAATTGCGGTGAGTGCAATGCTTCAGTCTCAACAATACTACCTGCCAGACATTATCATTAGTGAGAATGTCGATGCTCTGTTTGCAGCGTGTTCTGATTTTGACCTGGTTCTTGTGGCTGATCCCAAAGGCTCTTTGCAAGTGCCCAGGGGGGCTGGTTCAGTACTTTACATAGTAGGTCCAGAAGGAGGGTTTGATGATGCCGAGCTCGAGGAATTTCAAAGCAATGGTGCGCAGTTATTATCGCTCGGTCAAAATCGCTTACGCAGTGAGACAGCAGCGATCGTTGGTATTTCCAAGATACTCGCTGCGTATGGGGCAATATAGCCATGGTCAGTAGGTTTGGGTATACCTGCTCTCGGAGAACGAGGTTCTTCGGAGGATGCTGGAATTCGTTTGTCATTTAGAACTTGAGCGGGAATCAGAATGATTCCCGCTCAAATAGCGGGGGCTGGATTCGAACCAGCGACCTTTGGGTTATGAGCCCAATGAGCTACCGCTGCTCCACCCCGCGATCATAGTGTATTATATTCAGAAAAAGCAGTTTGTCAATACGTCAATCAGGTCAAATCTCTACAGGCGGGTCGAGCATAAGGAGTAGGGGTTTTAGCCCCGTCCCGTTAAATAAACTTTTGGAAGAAGCATGGGCATTTCTGTTACGTTATTTAACCGGGGTCCCGTCGTATTTTGAAGTTTTGAGGTTACGAGGTTCAGAACATCTGAACTTCTTAGCTTCATAAGTTCATCTTGTTAGTCTTCTAATCTCTGATTCCTGCGGATATCCAACCTCAAACCGTGGTCATCAGTAATACCATCAGTAGAGAAGAAGTCCATATGGACAACCGCGGATTTGTACAAGAGAACAGAACCCTTACCAAAGTCTGATTCGATTTTCATTAGTTGACCGAGTCCAGGTGTACCTGTGGAGATATAATTTGCCTGGTCGAACGCTTCAAGGAAATTTTCGACATCGGATCTATCAATCGAACCGGTTGCCCCGGAAATGGCGTCCATGGCATATGACTTTATCAGTTTTTTCCAGAGCTTTTTTAACAAACTGTTGTTTGCGAACAGGTCAAAACAGATTATTCTGTTACCAGTGGTTACGACAACACCGATTGTTGAATTTGAGAGATTTGGTATTTTTCCGAATTTTTTGACATATTCACTGATCTTTTTTTGTATATCCTTATTCTCATAATTTGCCCTGACTGCACCGGTGCCTGAAGCAATACCCAGCATGTCCTGGCTGGCTGCGATTTCATCCCATACTTCTGCTTGACTCTCATGTATTTTTGCCTTTGATCGTACTGCATTAGGTACGAGCAGTTCTCCAGATTTGAATTCGGATGAGACTGATACCCATCTTCCGTGTTCCACGCAGTATACAGGAACCCTGACCCAACCGCTTTTCGGAGAGATCAGGACGTCTTGATTGAGCATGCGATCCTGCTTAGCGCCGGTTATCATTTCGCCAGTCATGGCAAAAACCGGTTGCTTACTAGTGTTCTTTATCTCGACCGCATTAACCTGACCCGAACCGATTTCCTTTATTTTTAACCAACCTTTATCTGATGCTTGATCCAGAGTTACGTAATTCTGTGTGGACAAAACCTTGGTGCTGATTATCGGAAAGATCTTCAGGTTTTTGTATTCAACCGCATTACCGACTTTTACTTTAGCGAGATATTTCTCAACGACTTCTTCTTTGCCTTGTGAATAAAGGCACAATGTTATTGCAAGGAAAATAAGCAAGAGTTTGTTCATTTTTACCTCCTCTATTGTAGAGTACACGTATTAGCATGAAATATTCCTGCAAAAATGGTAGGTCTTGACGACGGGGTTTTTTTTGCTATAATTTTTCAGATGTGAGGCGTTGCAATGGAGCTTTGAGAACTTATATCATAACAGAAGGAGGAGGTTATATGATACAACAAAAACATATATACAAAACCATCATCATGGTTGCCTTAGTTGCTGGAATTTGCTTTGCAACTGGCGTAAAAATCGCCGATCCCGAACCATGTATAGGTATTATCGGCGACGAGCAACTGGAGACCAGAAAAGGTGTCCCTTTTCTTGGCGGCCGTGGTCCAGGTGATCAGATTGGGATTACATGGTACGATTACCAAGCTAATGGAGGTTATGGTCAGAGGATTTTAGTTGACGACAATGGTCAAGCTCATATCGACTGGATGTGGATGAATGCAAGTCAGAGTACCCGATACTGCGCCTGGAACTTCCGTTATATTGGTGGTTCATATTATGGTGAGACTCAGGCTTCAGATTCCTGGTCAGGTTATGTCCAGCTTGATATAACCCAGGAGGCCGATCCTGATTCTCAGAGAACCATGATTTGCTATCACTTCAACCCGGGTGCGGGTTATTATTCCTGGATTGATGTAGATGGTGGGCAGGGGTGGGGTGCTTTGCCCAATAACCCGGTTTCACCTCAAATCGCTAACAATATCTGGCCATATGCAGCAGTCTGTAATAACAATAATATTGTTCTGGCGTCACACGGCCAGCCAGTACCTGGCAACAATATGATGTATCTCTATCTAACGACTGATATGGGTAGCGCGTGGGCTGAGGTTTTCAGTGTTGATTCCTGCGCTACAATATCGCAGTTTGTCCGTGCTTCACGTAATTCAGGTTCAGACAAGATTGTATTTTGCTGGACTAAGTTCATTACCGATAGTATTGCCGGCGGTCAATTGGACAACAATGTTTGGTATCTGCTGTCTACTGATAATGGTGTGACCTGGGGATCACCAGTCAATGTAACCAGTTATCAGCCGTCTGATACAGTACGTGCATATAATAATGTCAATGCGATATTTGATAATAATGATAATCTGCATATAGTATGGACTGGTCGCAAGGTCACTGATAATTACTATGTAAGTTCTAAGATCTATCACTGGGACGAGGTTTCTGGTAATATTACGATTGTCAATAGTCCGAGTATATACTATTCAGACCCTGGTGGTTGGTGGATAGCTGTTACTGGTGGTGGTGATTATGGTGGTTGGCGTTTGCCCGCAGACCAGCCTCAGTTAATTGTTGATGCGAATGATGATTTGTATTGTTTGTGGTGTGGTAATGATGATTACAATGACTATGCGGCAGATGGTTTTATCAACGGTGAGTTTTACGGGGCGATTTCGTATGACAATGGTGGGACCTGGACTGACTATCGTAATTTGACCGGTACGCGTACGCCAGGTGCTGGTCCTGGTGCGTGTGATGATGAGGATTACATGACCGCGTGTCCCAAGGTTGTGAATGATTCGATATTTGTGACCTATATAGAAGACAAGGATGCTGGGGCAGAGCCACAGGAAGAGGGTACTTTGACTGAGAATCCGGTGCGCTGTTGGGTGTTTGATAAGAGCTGGGTAGGTATTGAAGAGGGTCAGACTGAGTTAGTACAACGTACGAGCTTGAGTTTGTATCCGAATCCGTCGGTGCTCAGTACAGAAATGAGTTATGCGTTAGTGCATGCGGGAGAGGTGAGCGTGGGGCTTTTTGATGCGGCAGGTCGTTTAGTCCGGGTTTTAGATTGTGGTTATCGTGCGTCAGGTGTGTATACATTGGATATTAATACGAGTGAGCTGGCAAATGGTACGTATTTTGTTATTTTGGACACGTCCATTGACAAGGTTTCGCGTTCGTTGGTGGTCATGCATTAAAGCATAAAGTTCCAAGCTCCAAGAACCAAATTCCAAATAAGAAATACTTGGTTCTTGGGGCTTGGAATTTGGTGCTTGATCCTGGCTATTTAGTTAGTAAGTAATAGAGTAATTAAGTTATTAGTTGCTATTTTTCCTGTTCCTCTCACCTTGTTCGAGACAGGCGAGCTTGTCGAGAACACACATTGAGGAATACGTTGAAAGATTAATCCGTATTCGCAATTCGTTTTTCGTACTCGTAATATTGGATTATAACGAATACGATTTATCCCGATTTTTCATATTGATACATTTGATGATCGGTAAATCCCGCAATTCTATTTATAGTATTATAATACGAAGCGGAATAAATCGAGGATCTCGCTTTGCGGGACGAAACACGAGTACGAACTGTGTTGACACACTGACTTTTCTGAATATAATATCCAATGGAACTTTCCGTAAATGTTGATCATATCGCGACGCTCCGAGAGGCAAGAAAGGAAGATTTTCCAGACCCCATCTATACAGCCATAGAGGCTGAAATGGGTGGTGCTAATGGTATAACTGTTCATCTGCGGGGCGACCGGAGACATATCAAAGAGCGTGATCTGGAATTGCTGAGACAGATCATCAAAACTGAATTAACCCTCGAAATGGCAGCAACTCAATCCATGGCAAATATCGCGTTACGCGTTAAACCTCATTGTATAACTCTGGTGCCGGAGTCGCCTAGTGAAGTGACAACCCAGGGTGGGTTGAACCTTTTGGGGGTCAAAGAAGATCTTAAACTGTACATTTCAAACCTTAAAGAAAAAGGTATTATGCCGGGGATTTTTGTGGACCCGGATGTCGAACAGGTGAAGGAAGCAGCGCGCATAGGAGCGCAATATGTAGAGATTAATACGACTGAATACTCTAAATTGGACTTAAAAAATGTGAGGAATGGAATTATCCAAATCGCGCGTGTTGCCAAAGCAGCCAGACGTGAAAGTATTGCAGTACATGCTGGTCATGGCCTTGGTTATCGTAATATCCAGGCTTTGTTGTCAGTTACTGAAATCAGCGTTTTCTCCATTGGGTTTGAAATAGTCGCCCGCGCGGTTTTTGTTGGTTTTAGGCAAGCAACAAACGAGATGGTAAGTATTATAAAAGGAGTGAAATGAGGAACATCGGTTTGAGGATCGGTATTGTGATCTTTGTCCTTGTGCTGAGCATTATTGCCATCTATCCAACAATCCGACTGTATACTGATGAAAATTTATCCAAAGAAAATGAGCTAGCACTGTCTAAGAAGGCAATGCATCTTGGTCTGGACCTAAAAGGGGGAATGCATCTTGTTCTGGAAATAGACACAACCGGTTTTACTGAAAGTGTTGGAGACCTGAGAGACCGTGCCTATGAAATTATCCAGAATCGTATCGATGAATTTGGCGTTTATGAGCCGATCATTGAAAAACAATCAGGTGGCAGGATTCTGGTTCAGTTACCCGGGGTTGATCGGGATCGGGCAATAGATCTGATTGAAAAGGTTGCCCATCTGGAATTTATCCTTGTTGCTGAGGATAGAACTGAAGAGGTTTTAGGTCAAATCGACAAATACCTGCAAGTGCAAGCCGCGGACACATTTGCCTTTGAGGAACCATTTACTTTCTATCTTATTCGTGTAGAACAGGATATGGGAATTGATGTGCGGGATGAGGATTCAGTGCGCGCGATACTGATTCAAGTTAAGGATGTGATACCACTAGACTTGCAGATTCTCTTTGGTCCCAGAGAATCGTACCAGGGTCGTGAGGTGAGACGGTTGTATGTGCTAAAGAAAGAAGCTGAGTTGACTGGTGAAGTAATTCGTGATGCCAAGCACGAACCAGCTCAAGGCCAGGACCTTCAGCATTTAGGTTCATGGCAGGTAACTATTGAATTTAAGCGCGAGGCTGCCCGCAGATTCGCCACGCTAACTGGCAAGAACATAAACAAGCGATTAGCTATTGTGCTCGATGGTATTGTCCAGTCAGCACCTTCAATTGTTCAGCGAATACCTCATGGCAAAGCCATGATTACGGGTCGATTTACTGCAGAGCAAGCCAGGGATTTGGCGATCATACTCAGGGCTGGTGCTTTACCCGCACCTTTAAAGATTGTTGAGGAAAGAACTGTTGGTCCTAGCTTGGGTAGGGATTCGATAAGGAGCGGAATTCGCGCCGTCCTTATAGCTGGTGCTCTGGTGATAGTATTCATGCTTATCTATTATTCACTGTCTGGTTTTGTTGCTGATATTACTTTATTTTTAAACCTTTTTTTATTAATTGCTATACTGAGTGCATTCCGCGGGTCCTTGACTATGCCTGGCATTGCGGGGATTGCTTTGACTATTGGTATGGCAGTAGATGCTAATGTCTTGATATTTGAGCGGATAAGGGAAGAATTGAATATCGGCAAGACGACTAGAACGGCTATCGATCAGGGATTTGCCCGCGCCTGGATCACGATATTTGATTCAAACGTAACGACCATCATCATTGGTGTCATACTTTTCATCTTTGGCAGTGGTCCGATAAAAGGTTTTGCTCTAATACTGACGATTGGTTTGGTATCTAATTTATTCTGCGCTGTTTTTGTCAGCAAGATTATCTTTAACTACTTCACATTCAAATTTGATGTGCGAAAATTGAGGATATAGAGATGATTGAAATTATCAAGGGTACGAATATTGACTTTATAGGAAAAAAGAAGTACGGTTTCGGGTTTTCTGCGGTTATTATCTTTTTATCACTTATTCTGATTTTTGCAAAAGGTCCGAATTTCGGGATTGACTTCACTGGTGGTGCATTGCTGCAGATACGGTTTTCTGAACCGATTACAACGAGCGAGCTTAGGAACACACTGAGCAAAATTGGCAAAGGGCAGGCATTAATCCAAGCTTTAGGTGACGAGGATAGAGACTACATAATCAGGGCAGCCGATGAAAAACCAGTAGAATTCGCTAAATCAGTAAAGAAAATTCTGTCGGTAGATTTCCCTGGTAACGATCGGGAGATATTAAGAGAGGAAACTGTTGAGCCAAAAATCGGCAAGGAATTACTTACTAAGACACTATGGGCAATATTTCTTGCTCTGGTTTTGATTTTTGGCTATGTCTCATTTCGGTTTGATTACCGTTTTGGTATTGCCGCAGTTATTGCTTTATTCCACGATGCTATATTCACTATCGGTGTCCTTGTTTTTACCCAGAGGGAGTTTTCAATTGTTGTTGTTGGTGCATTGTTGACAATAATCGGTTATTCGATAAATGATTCAATTGTCATTTCTGATAGGATTAGGGAAAAGTACAAAAAAATGCGTAAGGAACCGTACAATGTTATTTTGAATACCGGATTGAATGAAACACTACCACGGACATTATTGACAAGCAGCACAACACTTTTGGCAGTTGTCGCACTGTTAATCTTTGGTGGGTCAGTGATTGCAGACTTTGCTTTTACCCTGCTCATTGGTTTTCTTATCGGTACTTATTCTTCAATCTTTATCCTTGCCAATATTGTTTCGATCTGGGAAGAGAGATTTCCGAAAAGGAAAAGATAAGTAGCATAAAAAAAATAATCGCGACAGGTCTTTTTCTCGGTTACATACCAGTAGCACCGGCAACTTTCTCATGTATTATAAGCATTATTATTTGGTATTTCCTGTTGGCATATCCGATAATTTATGTTGCGTTCACCATCGGACTCATTACTCTTGGTATTGCGATTTCAAATGACCTGGCAAAAGTCTGGGGCAAAGACCCACACCAGATCGTTATTGATGAATACGCTTGTTTGCTGATTCCTTTATATTTTACACCGCACAGAATTTTGCCATTAGCAATTACATTTGTTCTATTTAGAATTTTTGATATACTAAAACCACCGCCCCTCAAGAAATTGGAAGATTTACCAGGTGGCTGGGGTGTAATGCTTGATGATCTCGGCGCAGCAATATACACTACCGTTGTAATATTAATTATCATGGCATTGGTGAAACTGTAGTTACAGAGGAACTTCCTTTCCTCTATCATTGCGAGCGAACGAAGTGAGCGAAGCAATCTCAGTATCCGAGATTACCACGCCCGCACACCAATACATTGGTGTGCGGGCTCGTAATGACAGAATGACAGAAAAACAGTGAACCTTTACAGAGTTTTTAATGACTAAATTACAAAAGAACATTGCTGAAAGTTTGACCGCGAAGAAGCTGGTCTTGAGTGTCTGCGAATCCTGCACTGGAGGTATGTTGGGAAATATCATTACTCAGATCCCGGGGAGTTCAAAATATTTTCTCGGTGGAATTATCGCTTATTCAAATGAGGTAAAGCAAAGAATCGTCGGGGTTAGACAAGTAACGCTAAAAAGATTTGGTGCAGTGAGTGCTGAGGTTGCCAGGGAAATGGCGCAGGGTGTGCGCAAAAGGTTCAAATCTGATATTGGTATTGGCATTACGGGGATTGCTGGCCCAGCCGGTGGTTTAAAGAAAAAACCAGTTGGTTTAGTCTTTATAAGTTTATCATATAATAAGATGATTTTTGTTGAGAAGTATTTATTTAAAGGGAACCGCGACCGCATTAGAAAAAAGGCATGCAAACAAACATTGGTACTTTTGAATCATCTGCTTATATGAAGAAAATCGACCCGAATTTAGTTTAAAAATGGTAATAGATAAACTAAAAAAATCTGCTATTAAATCATTCAAATCCCTTTATAAAATACTGCTTTTAATTCTTGGCGTACTTTTGCTGGTAAGCTTGATTCCTGTTTTAATCCCAAAGTCGTTCTATGTAAGCTTTTTTCAGAAAAATCCGATTTTAGATTCAGTCATTGGAAGTATTATAGGTAGTATATCTGCAGGCAGTCCGATAACAAATTATATCCTGGGTGGAGAATTTTTAAAAGATGGGGGTGAATCTAACTGCCGTGACCGCATTTATTGTTGCATGAGTTACAGTAGGCATTATACAATTGCCAGCAGAGTCTCTTATTTTGGGTAAAAAGGACATAATAACATAGATCAATATAAGGAGGAAACATGAAGCCTCGTAATTTAATTACCCTGATTTTGGGGATAATCCTTGCACTTCTTGGAGCAGTAGCTCTTTTGTTTGGTGGTAGTCTTGGCGGAGTAATTTTACTGCTCATTGGTGTTTCACTTTGTTATTTAGGTTGGCGTGGAGGTCGCAAAGCCCTTATCGTTTTCGGTCATGCCAGCATTGTAGTTGGCTGTATCCTGATTACCTGGGGTATATACCTTTTACCATACAGTAAACCCACTCTATTACATATTTTTACCCGTCCTCTGTTCTGGGGACTTTTCTGCTTGCTGGGCGGCATCTGTGCTAATTATCATGGATTCTGCACGTGTATACGTGGAGGAGAATAACCATTTGTTGAAAGTAGCCAAAATAAAAATACTCTCCTGGAATGTGAATGGCATAAGGGCAGCGTATAAAAAAGGTTTTTTAGACTGGTTTTTGAATGAAAAACCTGATATTTTATGTATTCAGGAAACAAAGGCGCATGAGGAACAGATTCCAGATGTAATAAAAGATTTTAAAGGTTATCATGCCTTTTTTTCATCAGCAGTGAAAAAGGGCTATAGCGGAGTTGGTCTATTCACCAAAGAAGAACCAAAAAACATTAAAAAGGGATTTGGCATTAAAAAATTTGATAATGAGGGAAGGATTATTATTGCAGAATATGAGAAATTTCTGTTGTTCAATATCTATTTTCCCAATGGCAAGGCATCAAAACAGAGATTAAAATACAAAATGGAATTCTATGATGCATTTTTAGATTACGCAAAAAGATTAAGAAAAAAGAAAAAGAAATTAATAATCTGTGGTGATGTTAATACTGCCCATACTGAAATTGATCTGGCGCGACCAAAACAAAATCAAAAGATTTCTGGTTTTCTACCTGAAGAAAGGGCATGGATAGACAAATTTCTCGCGCACGGTTTTACAGATACATTCAGGGTTTTTAATAAAGAGGGTGGCAATTATACCTGGTGGGATGTAAAGAGTCAGGCAAGGGAAAGGAATGTTGGTTGGAGAATAGATTACTTTTTTATAAGTAATGATTTAAAGAAGAATTTGAAATCGGGTTTTATAATGCCAGAAACTATGGGTTCTGACCACTGCCCAGTTGGTGTAGAAATCATATTTTAAAACACATGTCCATTTTCCTGTTCACAAAGCATTTATTTCTAAATCTTGACAGGCAGCAATTTATAAATACAATTGTGTGGTAAAGGATAAACATGAGGACATTTTTAGCGGTTGAAATACCCGAGCAGGTCAGAAGGAAGGTTGATCGTTTTATAGGTGAAGAGAAGAAGAGCAAATTACCAATAAAATGGGTTATGTTTGAGAACCTACATATTACTATCAAATTCTTGGGTGAAATAGATGAAAAGAAAAGGCAAGAAATACTACCCGCCTTAGAAGAAACAGGCAAGAGCAAACGATCCTTTCAAATGAACTTAGAAGGTATTGGGTGTTTTCCCCATTCGGGAAATCCGAGGGTTTTATGGATAGGTGTGAAACTGGGGCATGAATTGCTAATTGATATTGCCGGTGAATTAGAAGAAAAGCTTAGCCAGTTTGGATTCAAAATGGAAAAACGATTTCACGAACATCTGACAATCGGTAGGATAAAAAAATTCTGCAAAGTGGACGACATCCTGGCAAAAACATACAAGTCAGAAGTTTTTTCAGTTAGTGCAATCACCCTTTTTAAATCAAACCTAACTCCACAAGGTCCGATATACGAAACTTTAGAGAAATTCAATTTGGGATAATTCCAGTTTCTTAACCCAAGCCTAGCGTCCAATTTTTTCATGGCATATACGATTTTTTTACGTGAAATATTGCACGGAAGATATTTTTATACACATCAGGATTCTCCTTTCTTATTCCTTCTAAGAAATTTCTGATCATTTCACGTTTTGAATCCTGGTAATAAGGACAGATATTTTTGCGGCGGGGCAGTTCATATATTTGGGCGACCCGCTCGATTTCCTCTTTTGACAAGTAATATAGCGGTCGTATGAAAAAGAACCTTCCCTGAATAACTGCTTGTTTTGGGACAAGCGTTGACAGCTCACCGTTATAAATCATATTGAGCAGTAGTGTTTCCACTGCATCCTGGGTATGGTGGGCGAGCGCAATCTGGAAGATGCTGGATTTATCAGCTACTTCCAAGAGTGTTTTTCTCCTTTCTCTTGAACAGGGGTAACATCTGTTTTTTGTCTTTTTTATTTTCTCACCGATGCTTTTTTTTATTATCGTGTGAGGTACTTGGTGTGCAATGAGAAGTTCTTTTACGAACTTTTTGTTTGACTGCGAGAAGTTGGCATCAACATAGCAGGCATGTATTTCCCAATTTCGTGCGAACTGTTTATTGTATTCCAATAGAAGCAGAAGTAGTACTGAGCTGTCCACACCGCCTGAAACACCAACGAGCACGCGTGAATTCTTCGCCAGAAATTCGTGCCGCTCAATTGCCTGTCTCATTAGTGAAAGACAATTATTGACCAGCCGGTGACCTTGTTCCTGTCTATTAAGCGGCAATTATCTTAACACAGTTAGTTGTTTTATCGCAACACCCTTTTTCGATTCAAGCCGGTAAAAGTAGATACCATTGGGCACAAAACTACCTCTTTCATCCACGGCATGCCAGATTACTTTGTGAGCACCTTTTGGAAAACGTCCTTTGGCGATTACCTTGATCGGTTCACCGATAAGGTTATACACGGTTATTGTTAAGTCAAGGAATTGACCGATCGAGAATTCGATTTCAGTATAATTATCAACTGGATTAGGATAGTTGTTCTTAAGGATGATGATATCATCGGGCCGGCTCTGTTCTATCCCGTCAAGTGTTTTTAAAGATTTGTGTGCTTGATTATAGACGACAACGTTATTATTGCTCAGGGTTGTTAATATCTTTGAACCCCGAGGTACATTGTGGATATTAACCTTGTTTTTGTAAGAACCATCAGTATCAAGCACAACAACTGAATCCGAGAAAAGGACAAAGAGATTTCCGTTTTTATCAGTGTTGAAGTCGAGTATTTTATGCGAAGCACTATATAATACTTTTTTCTGATAATCCATTGGGTTGTCTATGGTACCACCAATCCAGGCGTAGATCCTATTATTCGCGAGTGTGAAAAGAGGCGTGTTGACATCTTCATAATCAGCGGTCGGGATAATACTGAAGTGTTCTGTGTTCGTGCTAATAAAGCCAAGTAGTTTCTCGCAATCAGTGAATACCAGACGACCCGGTTCTCGTATAATGAGTATCGGCTTGCTATCAAGTTTCGCATGGGCAATTTGAGTTGGGGAATTGAAGATAAGATTACCCGATGTTATTAGACCGTCTCTCGTAAGATCTAAAGTGAGCAGCCGGTTACTCTTATCAATAACATAGACAACCTCATCAATAACCGCCAGCGCCTTGCCATTGGTAATTTCCTGGATCAAAAAGGGTTCTTTAGCTGCCCTTTCATATTTCAGTATTGATGAAGCGGAGAGAATCCAGAGCTCTCCTAAATTATTGATTACCAGGTCATTGACCTGAATTCCCTCGGGTAAGGCTATTTCGTCGCTTTGTTGCCATTGTCCAAGGGCGCTGCAGATAAGAAAAAATATCACGGTTAATTTTTTCATGAACCTCCTTGTTAATTATTAATATCTTTATCTCCATACACAAAATTATATACAAATTCGAAAAAATGTCAAGACCTAGATTACATTAAGAAGAATAGAGCTAAGAGAAGGCAGGAAAAGGCTGAAAGATGGCTATTAAAGGCACCAAGGAGTTATTTATATTTTCTTTATTACCTCTTATCGCCTTCTTGAGCCATCTTATGCCTTATCAAGCCGTCTAATTGGTATTTGACAATCTTCTATTTTTCAGTATAATGGTTTTCATGAGAAGTACAACGATTATTGGTCTGAAACACAAAGGAAAAGTGGCAATAGGATGTGATGGCCAGGTTACTACTGGTGAAGCAATAATGAAGCATACGGCGCGCAAGATACGCAAGTTGTATAACAACAAAATCCTTGTTGGATTTGCCGGTTCAACCGCGGATGCCTTGACCCTTTTTGAGCGTTTTGAATCGAAACTTGATGAATATGGCGGTAATCTAGCGCGCAGTGTTGTTGAACTCGCCAAAGACTGGCGTCAGGACAAGGTGCTGCGTCGTCTTGAGGCTTTGTTGGCAATTCTTGATGCAGACCATGCATATATTGTTTCTGGATCAGGTGATATCATTGAACCTGATGACGGTGTAGTGGCAATCGGCTCAGGAGGTTCTTATGCTCTTGCTGCGTGTCGTGCCATGCTTGTTCATGCGAACATCTCCGCCAAAGAAGTTGTTGAGGAGTCGATAAAAATCGCCGCTGGTATTTGCATCTACACAAACAAAGAGATTTTTATTGAAGAACTCTGAATTTCCGATGTGCAGAAAACTGATTTAAGTCCGGCGACGGGTCAGAACGATTTTCAATTTCCGAAGTGCATTTTCTTTGATTTGCCTTACGCGCTCGCGTGTAATATTCATTGTCCGGCTGATATCTTCCAGACTATGGATTTCAAATTCATCCAATCCGAAGTTCATTTTTAGTATTTCCTGTTCTCTCGTTTCTAATTTACTCAGTGCATTAATAAGTTTTTCTTTTTGTATTTTCTTTTTGAAAATCACATCAGGGGGTGGTGAAAGGAGGTTATCAGCCCCTGCTATGTCGAGACGCACAGATTCTATGTAAGGGTTCTTAGAATCCTCAAAGGTTTCATCAAGCGAGTAGGGCGGGATCAATTCGCCCAATGCAAGAGATACAGCACCTTCGTCGACATTCAGATTTTTGGCGAGATCCCCAACCGTCGGCTCGCACCCGTTGCGTTGAATAAATTTCTTTATTTCTCGTTGAATTCTTTTCGCCAGATGACTTTTCCTTACAAGACCGTACTCAGCATTGATGGCGTTATAAATAGCTCTTTTTATCCACCAGACTGAGTAGGTGTTGAAGCGGTAGCCTTTTCTCTCATCGTACTTGCTGACGGCGTGTATTAAACCTTCATTGCCGGCATTTATTAGTTCAGAAAGAGTAAGCCCTTGGTTTTGATATTTCTTCGCGATGAAGACGACAATCCTCAGGTTTGAACAAATAAGTTTTTCTTGTGCGTCTTCGTCTTTTTTTGATCTTATTTTTTTGGCTAGATTGAATTCTTGTTTTTTGGTAAGGAGGAGAAATTGACTTATTTCTTCAAGGTATTGTTTCAACATCCGGTCAGTTATTGATCTTAACATAAATCGTCAATCAAAATTGCCAAGGCGCCCTAATCACAGAGGATTTGATTAGGGCGTTACCGCGACGTATAATTTCCTCTCTTTTCTCTGAATATGGAAAATAACTGGTTTTCCCGTTTTTAATTTGGCAATAGTTGTTCGGTAAGTATTGACATTATCAATGGTCTTTTTCCCAATGGCTAAGATGACGTCGCCAATTGAAACACCGGCATCTGCAGATGGTGAATCAGGTTTTACTTCAATGACCACAACACCGGTTGTTGCTTCAAGATTGAACCGCTGCGCCTGAGCGTCGGTTACGTTTATTACTTTCAAACCCAGTTTACTTTTCTTGTCGTTTTCGATCCCTGCATTACTTAGTTGGTCTGAGAATTCTCCGATTTTGACCTTGAGAGTTTTTTCCTTACCATCACGCAGGACTTTCAGAGTTACTTTCTTACCGACCGTGGTTGATGCCACTTGCATTCTGAATGACTGTAGATCCTCGACTTTCTTGCCGTTGAATTGCATAACAACATCGCCATTTTCTAAACCTGCTTTGCTCGCGGGTGTGTTGTCCATTACTTCGCTGATCAAAACGCCTTCTAAAGAAGGAAGATCGAGGGCTTCCTTTAGATCCTCAGTGATTTCCTGAAGGTACACGCCGAGGTAGCCACGTGTCACCTTGCCTTCTGCTATTAATTCATCTATAATATGTCTGGCAAGGTTTGCGGGTATGGCAAAACCGATACCTACATTACCACCAGTTGGTGTTGTAATAGCTGCATTAATGCCGATAACTTCACCCCGTATATTGACTAATGGACCTCCTGAATTACCCGGGTTTATTGCCGCATCAGTTTGCAAGAAACTTTGGAAATCTGGACCTTCGGGGAGTGGGATATTGGTCCTTCCTAATGCTGAGATAACACCAACCGTAACCGTGCCTTCAAGATGAAACGGATTGCCCACCGCGATTGCCCAATTGCCAACCTTCACTCTATCTGAATCACCAAATTTCAGATAGGGTAGTCGCTCATCGCTTTCTATTTTTAGCACAGCGATGTCGGTTCGTCTATCAGTGCCGATAATTTTTATTTTGTCGCCTTTGAATTCTTTTTTATTAATCAATTTCACCTCAATATCAGCGGCTGATGCGCCCTTTATCACGTGGTAATTGGTGACAATATAGCCGTCTTCTGAGAGTATGAAACCCGAACCCAGAGTCTGAGTTTTTCTTTCGTGTTTTGGCTGGTTTCTAAAGAAGTCTCTAAAGAGGTCATCGAACGGTCCCTCAAAGTACCACTCAAAACCAGGTTCTTGTCTAGTTACAGTTTTCTGTGCGGAAATATTGACCACTGAGGGGGATACTTTTTCAGCTATTTTGGTGAAGGGACTTTCACCAGCATCATTGACTAGTGGTACTGGTAGTTCGTAGTGGCCATTACTCGCTTCGCTTCTACTGGGTATGATCGGCAGACTGGTCGTAATGATTATCCCAAAAAGAAAAGCAAAAACCGCCGCTGCTCCAGCAATAATGCCGGTCCTAAACAGAGGAATCTTTTTCATATTAGCCTCCTTTTTGCAATTCCCTCCATTGATTTCATCTCGGGCTATTGGTTAAACAAAAGAAGTGTGTCGTATAGACTGCTCATTTTGTTGCTACCCATGTTCGTGGCACGTGCAAGAGGTTGAAACCTACTTCTTCTTTCTCTTTTTTGTTTTTGCCCCAACTTTCTTATATTCTTGTTGTTTCTTTTTTAACTTTGTCCGTAGGCGCTTTATTTTCGCAACCAATCCCCCAGTTTTTTGTTTTTTCTGCCAGGTTCTACTCTTTTTTTCAAACACCTCTTCGAAAACCAGATTGCCGAGGTCGATATAGTACTCCCTAAGCTTTCTATGTAGCTCAAAAATTTCGACCTTTAAACGACCTTTAAGAGTAAGATCACCAGCCTCTTTTCCAACGACCTTTGAAACATCATCCAACCATTTTGTTATGTCGCACCAGAGATTGGGCATTTTTCCTCCTTTCAAAACTTTAGACAAATGTTTCAACAGAATAGTTTAGTATAATCCTTCCCCAGTCCGCACGGTTCAATCACGTTTCTCTTATTTCTTTTTCTTTCTTTCTGAGAATCTCATCTACTTTTTTCGTGAATTCGTCGGTGATTTTTTGTACTTCCTCCTGAGTTTGAAAAGATGTATCCTCGGATATATTTTTGTTTTTCTCTTCCTTTTTTATTTCAGTATTTGCCTCTCGACGGACATTGCGGATAGCCACCTTGGTGTCTTCGCCTAGTTTCTGGGTGAGTTTTACGAGTTCTTCACGGCGTTCAGTTGTAAGTGAAGGTATTGACAGACGGATCACATTGCCGTCATTGTTAGGCGTTAAACCGATGGCTGATTTGTGGATTGCTTTTTCAATTTCACCGAGGGTGATTTTGTCCCAGGGCTGGATAATAATCAAACGAGGTTCGGGAATGCTGACTGTAGCGACTTGGTTGAGCGGTAATGCGCTTCCGTAGTAATCAACTTTGACGCCATCTAAGAGCGCAGGTGAAGCCCGACCCGTTCTGAGTTTTGCGAGTTCTTGCGCTAAAAGCAATACAGATTTGTCCATTTTTGTTCGGGCATTTTCTTTGATTTTTTCAGTCATATCATACTCCGTTCGTTATCAGTGTGCCGATATTCTCACCTTTGATCACCCTCGACAACGAATACTTCATCAGATTGTAGACATTAATCGGAATGTTGGTCTCCCGACATATATTAAAGGCAGCTAAATCCATTATGCCGAGTTTTTTCGCAATCGCCTTTTGAAACGTCAGTCTCTCGTAGAATTCTACTTTGCTGTTCTTTTCTGGATCTGCAGAATAAACACCTTCTACTTTGGTGGCTTTGACCAGAATATCTGCATGGAATTCCGCGGCACGCAGGGCAGCTGCAGTATCTGTGGTGAATAAGGGGTTGCCAATACCTCCGACAAAAACAAGGATGCCACCTGAATCGTAGAAATCTAAGTCCTTGAATTTATTACAGCGGTCAACAACGCCGCGTACTTCCAAGCCACTACTCAGCTTAGCGGGAATGTCGTTTTTTCGTAACTGAGAGTGAATGATAATACCGTTGATGATTGTCGCCAGCATGCCGCATACGTCAGCATCGATTTTGTTTAACCAACCTGCTTCGCGGCCTCTTATTATATTGCCACCACCAATGACAATGCCAACTTTTGCTCCTAGACGACTTGCATCAATTATTTGTCTGGTTATATAATCAAATGTTTGCTGCCTGAATAAATTTCTATCGGCGCCCAGGATTTCGCCGGAGATTTTTAAAATCAGCCTTTCATATTTTAAACTTTGTGTTTTTCTTAAATCTGTGTCAGCGGTGTTTTGTTTCAGCGTAATCTGTGTTTTCTTCATTCACCTAGGCGAAAACGCACAAAACGACGCACGACGATGTTTTCACCGAATTTTGCTATTTGTTCTTTGATATACTCGCCCACTGTTTTTTCAGGAATTTTCACGAAGGGTTGTTCCAACAAACAAACATCCGAATAGAATTTCTCCAGTTTGCCGTTGACAATTTTTTCAATAATTTCAGGTGGTTTTTTTGAATCTTCCACCATACTTGCATAGATTTCCTTTTCTCGTTCTATGACTTCCGAGGGTAATTCTTCACGGCCGACCGCGATCGGCTCGCTGGCAGCGATTTGGAGGGCAATATCACGCACAAATCTTTTAAATTCCTGAGTTCTGGCTACAAAGTCAGTTTCACAGTTGATTTCAAGCAGAACACCAAGTCTGTCGCCAGGGTGGATGTATGCATCAATAATCCCCTCTTGGGTAATGCGACCGACCTTTTTGGCGGCTAATGATAGACCTTTTTTCCTGAGAATATCTACCGCTTTCTCGATATCATCAACGGCCTCAGTAAGAGCATTCTTGCATTCAACGATGCCGGCACCGGTTCTTACTCTCAACTCTCTAACTTTTTCCAGATTCATATTCTTGCTTCTCTTCCTCTTCGGTTTCAAACCCTTTTCTTCCTTCAATTACCGCGTCCGTAACGATCCTTGTAATAATAGCTATTGACCTGATCGAATCATCATTCGCTGGGATTGGGTACGTGACATCAGTAGGGTCAACATTAGTGTCAACGATTGCAACAATTGGAATATCCTTTCGCTTGGCCTCTCTCAGTGCGGTCACATCTTTCTTGATATCTATTATGAATACTAATCCGGGCAGACGATCCATTTCTTTTATTCCACGCAGATATTTGTGTAGTTTGCTGTATACTCTTTCTGTTCTGGACATCTCCTTTTTCGGAAGCATAGCCCATCGACCATCTTCTTTCATTTGTTCAAACTCGCGCAGACGATGGATTCGTTGGTTTATTATATCAAAATTGGTCAGCAAACCACCCAACCATCTTTCAGTAATGTGAAATATTTCACCGCGCGCGGCCTCTTCTTTTATAATATCCTTTGCCTGTTTTTTGGTGCCAACGAACAGTATACCTTTACCCTGTTCAGCGATGTGGACGATAGCTTCGTACGCACGCTTCAGTGCTTCCTGTGTTTTGCGTAAATCGATGATATGTATATTATTTCGTTTACCAAAGATGTACTTATCCATTTTTGGATTCCAGCGTTTTGTCCGATGCCCGAAATGTACACCTGCAGTTATTAGATCTTCAATTTTCACCAGTTCCAAAAAACCTCCTTATCGCTTAGAGAATTGGAAGCGCTTTCTTCTTTTTGCCAAACCGTATTTCATTCGTTCTTTTTCACGTGGGTCTCGTTTGAGCAAACCAGCACTCTTCAAAGGTGATTTCAGGTCTGGATTGAGTTTGATCAGGGATTTGGCAATGCCGTGACAGATCGCACCTGCCTGTCCTGATATGCCGCCGCCCAACACCTTCACTCTAATATCGACACTACCCATGACGCCGGCTGTTTTGAGCGGTAAATGAACAAGATCAACGAGGTCCTGTCGACCGAAATATCTCAGAGGGTCGCAACTGTTTATTTTGATAGTACCACTACCTGTTTTCAGCATCACTTTTGCCCTTGCTCTTTTTCGTGAACCAGTTATGATTTCAGCCATTAAATGATTCCTCCTTGCAATTTGCCTTGATCATGGCTCAATCTTTGTCGGCGCTTGTGCTTTATGAGGATGATCAGGGGAAGTATATATCTTTAACCTTTTCAACCGTTTAGCCCTTAATCGATTCTTGGGCAGCATACCGCTTACTGCGTGATATATTGCCCTCCCGGGATGCTTCTTGAGCATATTTTCAAGATTGATCTGCTTCAGCCCACCAGGGAAAAATGAATGAGAATAATATATTTTGTCCTTCAGTTTCTTGCCGGTAACACGGAATTTGTCGGCATTGATAATGACGACAAAATCCCCACAATCCAAATGGGGTGTGTACTGTGCTTTATTTTTTCCGATTAGAATTCGAGCTATCCTTGAAGCAAACCTGCCCAATACCCTGTCAGCAGCGTCAACCACGTACCAGGTTCGCCTCACCTCATCTTTTTTCAAAACTTTCGTTTTCATAGACTATTATTATAGATACTTTCCGAGAAATGTCAACCCCGTTGCTCAGAAACTCAGATAAATCGAAAGTAAAAAAATGAATGATATTGTCAAAAAAACAAGCAGTAGATAGCTTAGCAAATTGGATTAGTTTTCCCAGAATAGTATTAAAGAGTCAGAATTCTAATATGTGGTGTTGTATTTATACTACAGATT
>JAUWCU010000110.1 GCA_030609135.1 Candidatus Stahliibacteriota bacterium
GAGGCAGACCGGTTATTAGGTGCCATAAAAGAATCTCATGAAAGTGGCCTTATGGGGTCAAATCTCTACATGCTACATGCGATCTTTATCTTCTTCTTCTTATGCCAATCACTACGGTTATCGAAAAATATCTTCTCGCCATGTATGCCTCTATTCATTACATGACATGGTGATATGATCCATCATACTTTAGACGCACTCTTCGCACAAAATCTCCCTGGTTCGACAATCACCGAAAATGTCATATTGTCAAGTTGTAAATCAGAAACTTGGACACATCGTTCAACAGATATTTCGGGGAACCCTCACCCTTTCCCTCTCCCTTGAAAAGGGAGAGGGTGTATTAATTGGTTACTTTCCTCTCCTCTCTGTAGTTGTCCAATTCATTGGACTGCCCGATAAATCGGGCGACTACAATTGATTGAATCATTCTTAAAAAGGAAGAGGATTCACCCTGTGTAATAAAAGAATGATTTTATGCAAAAAGAAATAGAAATAATCGATCTACCTTAAATATTGTGAAACGATATTCATAAATTGTATTACACGGGGTAAAGGTAAGGAGTTCATTTGATAAATTCAAAATCAAGGAATAACGATGTGTCCAAGTTTCTGGTAAATATCGAGTCTATCGAGATGTCGAAGATATCGAATGTAATGAGATGTTGAAAATATCGCTATAGTCTCGAGTCTAACGAAGTTAGAGACAGGAATGTAATGAGATGCACCGTTCCCGATTGGTCAAAACGTCTTGATTTTTCGACGTCTTCTTACTTTTATGAACAAATTTAAAATCTACAATCATAAATCTTAAATTTCTTTAATTTTACCCCTTGACAAATTAGAAATTTTGATTATAATATACCATGAATTTAAAAATCTTAAATTGTCCCTCATGTGGGGCAAAAATGATTATCAGTGAGCTAAAATGTCCCAAGTGTGATCTCAGGGTGAAAAAAGACTTCTCGCCGTGCGAATTCTGCCAACTCTCTGAAGATGATCATGAGTTCTTACAGATATTCCTACGTACCCAGGGTAGAATAACTGATATTGAGAAAATACTCAATATGTCCTATCCAACGATCAAATCTAAAATCGAGAAGTTGCTCAAGGCTCTGAACCTATCACCCATCCAGGGTGGAAAAGACCCGATCCAGGCGCTTGCCCAGGGTGAAATCAGCGTTGATGAAGCAGTATCAATACTAAAGCAAAGGAGGATAAAATGAAACATATTTTCTATAGGATGTCCGGCGGTATCCTACTCATTGTTGTGGGCTTATTATTTTGGCTAAGCAACCTTGATGTTCTTGATATTGCCTGGCACCGTGACTGGCCTATAATCGTTATTATTGTTGGATTATTAGAATTAGTGAAACACATCATAAAGAAAAGGGCTTGAGAAGGCAGAAAAGGGCAGTAGACGGCTTAAGATGGCTCAAAGATGGCAGCAGAAGGCTACACAGATAGGAGATGATAGTCTATTAATCTGTCAGCGGTTCGCGGTTTCGAAAAGCGATGCGGTTACGTTGTTAGGTTTCGATAAACGAGTGCCCATAAACGAATCGCATTTCGTTCCGTCCCCGAGAATCCTCGCCCTCGGCGGGACAACCGGAAAACGCCAAACATTGTTTTTAAAAGGAGGTATTATGTCTGAACAAAGAAAGAAAATCTTAGATATGGTCGCTCAAGGTAAATTAACACCAGAAGAGGCAGACCGGTTATTAGGTGCCATAAAAGAATCTCATGAAAGGGCGCGGTTTTTCCGCGTGCGTGTATATAATGAGAATAAAAGCAAACCAAAGGTGAAAGTGGATATCCCGATCAGTGTTCTCAAACTTGCGTCAAAGATCGGCACGGCATTTAAAGGGGTGGTACCTGAAGGTCACAAGGTGAATATTCACGGTAAGGAAATAGCCCTTGATGAGTTCTCCCCTGAGATGCTTGATGAAATTGTCGAAAGTCTTAGTGAAGGCGGCAGATTCAAACTCGTTGAGGTTACAGATGAAGAAAAAGGTGAATTTGTGGAGGTGTACATTGAATGAACAAATGAGGATATTGAACTTACTCGAACATGGCAAGATAAATTCTGACGAGGCAGCAAGATTGCTCGAGGCGTTATCACAGCCACAAACAAGAGGCAAAAAGGTTAAAGCGAGCATCTGGAGCGCCCTTGAAAATATCCCTGAAGTAATCGCCCTGGCAATCTCTGACTCTTGCAAAACGTCGGGAAAAAGCTCGGAAATCGAAGAAACTCTGCAATTCCCCGCTAAAAATAAGATCGAATTCAAAGGTATCAGTGGTGACTTGATTCTCCTTGGCAAAAACTCTGATACTATTGAAATAGAAAAAGATGGCTTTGTTAAAGTAAAAGAAAAGGGCGATGTGCTTGAAATCAAAGCATTAAGTGGCGATATGAAAATAACTGCCCCGCATTCCACTAATTTCATGATCAAAGGTGTGTCCGGTGATATTGATATATCCCATCTTACTGGAACAATAGATATCCAATCAGTATCCGGTGACATAACTGGCAAGGAATTATCAGGTAAGTTGTTTGGCGACTTTGTATCAGGCGACATAGATCTTGAATACGAGAAAGTCGAAACAATTGAAATAAAATCCAAGACCAGTGACATAATACTCAGGCTCGATAAGAAAACCGAAGCCGAGCTTGACATTAAGACCACAAAGGGTACAATTGACTGTGATTTCGAACTAAAAAATGAAGAAAAAAAGGAAAACCGGCTGAAAGGAATAATGAATAAACCAAAAGCGAAAATAGTCATTAGTAGCGAATACGGCGATATCGCTATAAAGAAACGGAGATAGAAAGACACGGAGAAACGGTGAATAACGAACGATTAGTAAGAAACAAAGAATTCGTGCTTTGAATTTTGGATTTGTTCACCCCGTGAAATAAGAGTAACCTTATTATGGGAAAAGAAAAAGGAAAACAATCAAAGTTAGTGCAGATAGAATCCTTTAACGTAGGCTGTATTTCATAGGGTAAAGGATTTAGAAATTAGTATTTCGTGTTTTACAAACAAGGAGGTGTTATGGGCTGTGGCACATGGTTTGCCATATTTTTGATCGTTATCGGTATCTGGATATGGGCATCTAATTATGGTATTACAATATTCTCGTTTTACCGTGATTGGCCCATCCTGATCATCTTGCTCGGGATATTGGTTTTCCTAAAGCTTAGGCGACGTAAATACTGGCGCATAAAAAAAGACAAGGAGTAGACCTTGTCAGCCGCTCAGTAATGAATTAACTACACTCCTATACTCAATAGAAACTTGGACACATCTTTATCCCTTGATTTTGAATTTATCAAATGAACTCCGCACCCCTGAAACAATACTGAAATGATATTCAGCATAAGGTTCAGGGCCGGCTTTTACCCCGTGTAATACAATTTATGAATATCGTTTCACAATAATTAAGGTAGATCGGTTATTTCTATTTCTTTTTGCATAAAATCATTCTTTTATTACACAGGGTGAATCCTCTCCCTTTTTAAGAATGATTCAATCAATTGTAGTCGCCCGATTTATCGGGCAGTCCAATGAATTGGACAACTACAGAGAGGAGAGCAGTCCAATGAATTGGACAACTACAGCGCGAAGAGGAAAGTAACCAAATTAATACACCCTCTCCCTTTTTAAGGGAGAGGGATGGGTGAGGGTTTCCTAAAATGTCTATTAAACAATGTGTCCAAGTTTCTGTAAATATGGCTTGCGGCATTTAGAAAAGCAAGCCAAACCATTTCAGCATTATCTTAGGTGATAACAATAGGATTTCTTTTACAAGATGCCGCATGTCTATGTCATCAACAATTTTGCCGTCAAAGATCCTTTTGCCGATCTTAAAAACCTTATTGCACTCCTCGTCATCTAAACGCCAGTACACATTGCGTACCTTTAAATGGAATTTTATTTCATTCAAGATATTTTTCTTGATCTCGGCATAGTACGAATCCTTTTGACCTCTTATCCTGAGGACTGCATTTCGACCCGCGATCACCCCGGATTTTATGCCATTGGTTATGCCCGCACCGCTCAAAGGATCGGATAAACGAGCTGCATCTCCGATCAGGTAAAAGTTTTCACCCGCGATGTGTTTCAAGACCGTTGATGGTACACCGCCAAACGTTCTTTGTTTTATCACACCGTTTGGGAATTCCTGCGTCAGCCATTGGTCGAGAAGATTTTTTGCTTTTTCCTTTGTCTTGGTTGGCGATATACCAAGGCCGACATTGGCTGAGGTTTCTGATTTTGGAAATATCCACGCATAGCCGCCAGGCGCATATCGGTGACCAATTATCAGACTGGCGTATCTGTTGTCCACTTTAATATTTTCAATCACGTATTGAGCACAGACCGCGATGTCGGCTAAGCCAAGTTTTGTATCAACACCCAACCAAGAGCCAACTCGTGATGCAATACCATCAGCACCGATTATGAATTTGAATCCATACTCGACTTTTGTGCCCTGATCAACGACTACTTTGCTGTTCTGTATGCTAATTACTTTAGCTGATGTTTTGACCAGGGCACCACGGGCTTTTGCCATGTCAGCAAGCGCGGCATCGAACTTTGTTCGATCAAGCACCCAGCCGCATTTCGGGTACTCAACTTTGAATTCATCGCCAAAAGGACCACGGATGATTGCCCCATCCAAATCCTGAGATATCCATTCGCGTTTAATGTCAAGGTAGGGCTTAATCGTGGACATGGAAATGCCCTCAGCACAAATGACTGGTTTACCAATTTCTGGATCTTCTTCAAGGAGGAGTACGGAAACGCCCTCATTGGCAGCTGTGTAAGCCGCGGCACTGCCCGCAGGTCCGGCACCGACTATGATAAGATCAAACGTCTCCACGCGACATTTCCTTTAATCCTTCAGGTATTTTTTGTTTTTTAAATTCTCGGGCATATATTCTTGACTGACCTTGGCGTTTGGATAGTTATGGGGATACTCGTATCCTTTGCCATAGCCGAGTTTCTTCATCAACCTGGTAGGTGCATTGCGGATATGCAGGGGCACTGGTTCAGCGAGTGTCTCCAGTGCATCTTGTTTGGCTGCTTCATACGCTAAGTAGATTTTATTGCTTTTTGGCGCGCGGGCAAGATAGACCACGCATTCGGCAAGTGCCAGGTCGCCTTCAGGTCGGCCAATGAAGTGTACTGCATCTTTTACCGCAATTGCCACGACTAATGCCTGGGGATCTGCAGCGCCTATATCTTCAACTGCAAAACGGATGAGACGGCGTGCAATGTACAGCGGATCTTCGCCAGCTTCGAGCATACGCGCCAACCAGTACAGCCCAGCGTCTGCATTTGAACCCCTCAATGATTTATGAAGGGCGGAAATCAAATTATAGTGTTCTTCACCCTGTTTATCGTACTTCAGGGCTTTTTTCTGCACGATGTCTTCCACGGTTTTGAGGTCGATATTGTGAGCCTGTGACGCGAGCGCGGATAATTCCAGGGTATTGAGGGCTACCCTTGCATCACCATCTGAGATATTGGCGATGAAGTTCAGTCCGTCAGGTGTCAAGGTGTACTTTCCAGCAAGCCCTTTTTCAGAACTCAGTGCCCGTTCTATTATTTTTTTCATGTCATCGAAGCTCAGTGGTTTGACTATATAGACTTTGACACGGGATAGGAGACTTGAATTCAATTCAAATGACGGATTTTCAGTGGTCGCGCCGATTAGAATAATTGTGCCTTTCTCAACGTATGGTAAAAATGCATCCTGCTGAGCTTTGTTGAAACGGTGAATTTCGTCAATAAATATTATTGTATCTCGATTATATAATTTCTTACATTTTTCTGATTGCTGCATATACTTTTTTATTTCTACAATGCCGCTTGTGGCAGCAGAGAACGATACAAAATCAGCAGAGAATTTTTTTGCAAAAAGTCGTGCAATCGTTGTTTTTCCACTACCTGGTGGTCCGAAAAGAATCATTGAGAATAATCGACCTTTCTCAACCTGTTTTGTAATTGGGCAGCCGGGTCCTAAAAGATGTTCTTGTCCGAGAACATCTTCAAAATTTTCCGGTCTTACTCTGTCGGCAAGCGGTGTTTTATCCATGTTTACTGTTTATTGCTGGAGTATCAAGTAAAGATAAAAGAAGGGGATATTAAAGATCAACGAATCCATGCGGTCAAGGAACCCGCCGTGACCGGGGAATATCTTGGAGGCATCTTTGAGGTTCACTTCGCGCTTCATCCCGGATTCAAAGAGATCGCCGATCGTTCCCATTACACCAATCCCCAAAGTTACTAATACTATGTCCAGACAGTTGAATGAAGGAACCCAGAGTTTGCTCAGCAGATAAGTGCACGGGAGTAGTATGGGTAATGCAATTAAGGTCCCTTCCCAGGATTTTTTTGGACTTACCTTTTTAGACAAAGGATGTTTGCCGATTGCCGTACCAACGAGATACGCAAAAGTATCATAGAGCCAGGTCAGGATAAGGGGCATGATTGCTATGGTAAAGCCGATTTTCCTGAGCAGGATTAGGCTTGATGGCAAGAGCGATAAATAGATGATGCCAAAAATCGCGGCTGCACATTCAGCCAAGAAATTAGGTTTGTAGCGCGCACCGGGAAAACGCATGACTGATACTAAACAAACAAAAAAGAAAAATATTGAGAATGGCAGGAGCAAGGGCACTTCATAATAGATAAGCAAAGGGACTGCGTAGGCTGGCAAGAGTACGGCCAGGGTATGGGGATAGATATCTTTGCGGTGCCAGAATCTCAGATACTCATTATTGGCAAAACTGATGAATATAATCAATAAAAACGGTAAAAAGACCCGGCCAAGCCAGATAATGAGAAACGTTACCGCGATCAGAAAAAACCCGGTTATGGAGCGTTTTTTCAGATCACTTGACACGGCCAAACAATCGCTCCCTCTTTTCAAAATCTTGTACTGCTTTGACAAACTCCTTTTTTCGGAAATCAGGCCAGAGCGTCTTTGTAAAGTAAACCTCGGTGTAGGCAATCTGCCATAACAAGAAATTTGAAATCCTCTCTCTATTTTCCGCGCCAGTTCGTATTAAAAGCTCTGGATCTGGTAATTCAGGGTCATAGAGAAATTCAGTGAAATTTTCTTCCTTAAAATCGTCGAGGTCTATTTTTTGATCACGGTCTCGTTTCACTATTTTCTTGACCGCATCGACGATCTCACTACGGCCACTGTAGCTCAAACATAGAGTCATAACAAGGCTTTTGTTGTTTTTGGTTTTTTCGATGGCTTGTTCCATGGCTTTTCTAGGTTTAGGGTACAGCGCATCGAGTCTACCAATGGCATTGACCTTTACATCGTTTTTATGGAGTTCAGCAATTTCCTTTCGAATCATTTCTTCGAGCATTTCCATAAGAGTATTTACTTCTTCTTCTGGTCTTCGCCAGTTTTCAGTTGAAAAGGTATAGAGCGTCAAAAACTTGATATCAAGATCCTTAGCCGCATTGACAGTGGCGCGAACAGATTCGACACCCTGGCGATGACCAATGACCCGCGGCAAACCGCGTTTTTTTGCCCATCTACCATTTCCGTCCATGATTATTGCCACATGTTTTATTTTTCGCATATGATATTATACTTTAAAAAATATCCTAGTCAACAATGCACAAAGAGCTCTGAAAGTATTTTTTCAGAGCCCTCTTACATAAAACAGAAACTTGGACACATCTTTATCCCTTGATTTTGAATTTATCAAATGAACTCCTCACCCCTGAAACAATACTGAAATGATATTCAGCACAAGGTTCAGGGCAAGCTTTATCCCGTGTAATACAATTTATGAATATCGTTTCACAATAATTAAGGTAGATCGGTTATTTCTATTTCTTTTTGCATAAAATCATTCTTTTATTACACAGGGTGAATCCTCTCCCTTTTGTAGTCGCCTCAGCCTGAGGCAGGCAGGCGATTTATCCCGCTTCGTATTAAGGTTCTATAAATAGGATTGCGGGATTTATCGGGCTATGTTTGATAAATCAAACAACTACAAAATCACGTTTCCAATTGTAGTCGCCTCAGCCTGAGGCAGACAGGTAATTTATCCCGCTTCGTATTAAGGTTCTACAAATAGGATTGCGGGATTTATCGGGCTATGTTTGATAAATCAAACAACTACAAAATCACGTTTCCAATTGTAGTCGCCCGATTTATCGGGCAGTCCAATGAATTGGACAACTACAGAGAGGAGGGCAGTCCAATGAATTGGACAACTACAGAGAGGAGAGCAGTCTAATGAATTGGACAACTACAGAGAGGAGAGGAAAGTAACCAAATTAATACACCCTCTCCCTTTTTAAGGGAGAGGGATGGGTGAGGGTTTCCTAAAATGTCTATTAAACAATCTGTCCAAGTTTCTGATAAGACCCTTGACAAAACTTGCT
>JAUWCU010000016.1 GCA_030609135.1 Candidatus Stahliibacteriota bacterium
TGCATCCTCCGGCTTGACCGGAGGATCAAGCTTGTCCTCTGACTTGATCAGGAGATCGGGCAATGACAAGATGGTGTTTTCAAGAATTTATGTCACAGAGCATTAGTTACTCAACAGCACATCCAGGCGCCTTAGAATATCCTCGGTCAACCCTAGCAATTCTTCTTTCTTAGACGCTGAAGTAATAATATCAACGTCATAATCGTCAGTTTTCCAGGTGCCTGGACCAGAAGTGGTTATAAGAATCACTTTGTCTAAGTCATGCGCGCGGTCAAGAAATGCCTTTACATCAGGCTGCACTTTGCTCATCTCGGTCGTGTGAATAAGAACCACGGCATCCCAGTCTTTTTCACTCACCCCACTCAGTACTGTAACATCCAAAACCTTTATGTATATCTGTCTTTGTTCAAGGTTCGTGCTGAGCCCTTTAACCAGAGCATTCTTAAACCCACTTCCTTGACTGGCAATCAAAACTCTATGCTCAAGTTCAGGGTTGCCAATTTCTGACGATTCAATAACCCCCTGCTTATTCATCCACAAGTAGATTAGAAAAAGGATAATAAGCACAAGAATAATGCAACCTATGACCAAAAGAACTATTTTCAGAACTTTCATTTAGCCTCCTTCCTATGATATCCTTTTATTCCCTCCTTGTCTTATCGTCTAATTGACTATCTGACTATTGGACTATCCAACTATAGGTTTATTCACTTCAGATGTATACCCCATTTTTATATTTCAAAGCCTGACCACCATGTCTATAAAGCAAACTTTATTGGGAATATTAGCCAAACACGCACAAATTTACCTTGGTGTTGTGCCGGAGTGAATTTGGCTTTTTTCGCAGCAACAAGAGCTGCCTCTTCCAGTTTCTGATATCCACATGTTTTGAAAATCCTGGCCTCAATGATACTACCATCAATGTCAACTAATGCCTTAATCACTATATTGCAGAATTCACCCCTTACTCCTTTCGGCCATTGAGCTTTTGGGATGCTAACTGGTTTAGGTCTCACTTCCACCTCAACATATGGAACAGTATCTATTTCAGAGCCATCCTCACCTTTAACAATTTCTAAAGCTTCCTTTTCTCTTCTCAGCGGGTTCATCATTAAATCAACATCTTCCCCACCTATTTCTGACTCGTGCTGCTCTTTATTATACCCATACTTTCTTAACTGAAATATATATGTCAAAAAAATTACATTAAGTATCCCACTAATTATCAACAGAATCAAAAATACTTTTACAGTCTTATTCATCATGCCCGTCCGTTTTGCTTTTGTTTCGATTTTCATGGGTATTTCCTAAACCATCAACCATTATAAAATCCTATACACTTACACTGTCATGTCAATGGTATGCTCTATTATTGAACCTGCTTGCCTCTCTTTCACCAAATACAATTGCATTTGATCTTCTTGTAGTCCATTCCTAATTTTGCCCACATTGCTCTGGTTTCTTTACACAAAGCTATATTTTTATAATTCCATTTTTTTCGTAAATACGAAATAAGATTGGAATACATATCAAATCTTACAGTGCGTCAGCTTGCTGACGCTAGATAATGCAATAGCAAGCTATTGCACTCCAATGAACTGCGATACAACCAACACCAACCCATATCACCTCTTCCCAAAGTACGTCAGCTTAACTCCATTTCTACCAGGAGGATAAATTAAAAGGTGCGGCAATATTGATTGTCGTGACATTAATGAACTTCTCGACTTACTTCGTTCGCTCGAAGAATAAAAATTTAAGATTGGTGAACTCGAAGAGTATGTTTTTGGAATATTGAGATTGCCACGTCGTCCTGCCCTTTAGAATAAAGGGCAGGACTCCTCGCAATAACATCCCTCTTTGTCATTACGAGCCCACACACCAATACATTGATGTGTGGGCGTGGTAATCTCAGACATTTAGATTACTTCGGGACTCTGTTTCTTGTAATAACAATAATGGTAGAGAAATTACCTTGACTCTATGTAATTTCTGGCTACAATTAGGCTTGGAGAAACCATGGCAAAAATGAAAGCAGTTGTGAAAACAAAACCAGAGCCAGGCGCAGAACTCGTCGAAATCGACATCCCAACACCAAAACCTGACGAGGTTCTGGTCAAAGTTCTGGCAACATCGATTTGTGGAACAGATTTACATATTTACCAATGGAATGAATGGGCACAGAACCGTATACAAAATATCCCCCAGGTCATGGGTCATGAGCTGTGTGGCGAGGTCATTGAACTGGGGACTGATGTGAAAAACATACAAGAAGGTGATGTGATTTCAGCTGAAACGCACATCGCATGCGGGCATTGCTATCTCTGCCTCACGGGTAATTCACATATCTGCATTAATGGTCGCATCTTTGGAGTTGATGTAAATGGTGTATTCGCTGAATACGCCGTCGTGCCATCATCCAACGCGTGGATATTAGATAAGAAAATCCCCAGAGATTTTGCTTCAGTAATGGAACCATTGGGCAATGCAGTCCATACTGTCCTGGCTGGTGAAATCCCGGGCAATACTATCTTGGTAACAGGTTGCGGTCCGATTGGAGTAATGAGCATTGCTGTTGCACGAATCTGTGGGGCGACCAGGATAATCGCCACCGACATAAATGAATACCGACTCAAAATGGCAAAGAAAGCTGGCGCTGACTTGGTGCTCAATCCAAAGAAAGATGATATTGTGCAAAGAGTATTGCAGGAAACCAGTGGTCTGGGTGTTGATATTGTTCTCGAAATGTCAGGAGCTCCCGCAGCAATTCAACAAGGTTTTGATTGTCTACGTCCAGGTGGCAGGTTTTCGATCCTCGGTATACCTGACAAACCTATGGAAATAGACATCGGCAAAGCAATTGTCTTCAAATATGCTACTGTGCAGGGGATTAATGGTCGCCTTATGTTCTCAACCTGGTATAAGACATCACGTTTCTTGAGTTCGGGTCGACTTGACTTAGGCTCCATTATTACCCATCGTTTTCGTCTTGAAGAATTTGAAAAAGGTATGGAATTAATGGCATCTGGAAACTGCGGTAAAGTGCTGCTTTACCCCCATCCAAAAGATTAAGGATTAGAAAGAGGGAACCTTTTGCGGGATGAAATGATCAAGGGAATTGGGATTGATATAATTACGATAAAAAGGTTCAATGCTGTAAAAGACAAAGAAAGATTCCTGAAACAGTTCTTAAATGACGAAGAAATATTAGAAGCAAATAAGTCAGATAATAAAAACCGTTATTGGGCGGCGCTTTTTACAATGAAAGAAGCCATTTTTAAGGCTTTCAAAATAGGGCTGCATTTTGGTTCTCATTGGCGTGATATAAGAATCACTAAAGATCTCAAGGTCAATCTATCCGGCTATTTAGGAAAAATTTCAAAGAATAAAACAAAAGTCTTGGTTTCTAAAACTTATTCAAAGCAATACGCATTGAGTTTGGCTCTTATCGAAAAATAGGAGGTGCTATGGGCAATATAGGTTCATATGAAGAAAAGTATAAGAATTTTGACTGGAAAATATCTGAGCAGGAACTCGAATATGGAAAAGATGGTATGTATAACCTCGCCTATTACTGTTGCGACCGCATTTGTGAAAAAGGTAATGGTGAAAAACTGGCGCTTCTTTGGCAAGGCTTTAAAGGTGAAAAAAAGGAATTTACGTATCATGATCTAAGTGTATATAGCAATGTATTCGCGAAGTATTTACAGAATCTTGGGTTAAAACCTGGAGACCGTATCTGCTTATTCATGGAACGCATACCTGAGCTTTTTATCTCTTTTTTGGGAGTTCTGAAAATGGGTGGTATTGTACAACCGCTCTTTTCAGCTTTTGGAGAAGATGCCTTATTTACCAGATTAGAAGATGCCGGGACTAAAGCAATATTCACAACGAGAAAACATGTCAGGAAAATCAGGAGGATTCGGGATAAGCTTCCTGATCTAGCAAAAATTATAGTTGTCGACGCCGGCGACAAACCCTTGGAAAAAAATGAGGTCGCCTTTTCTATGGAAGATGCTCCAAAGCCAGAAAACTTTGAAGTTTACAAAGCTAACCCAGAAGCACCTTCAGTGCTCCACTATACATCCGGCACAACCGGTAAACCAAAAGGCGCCCAGCACGTTCATGCTTCAATAATTGCTCAGTATATTACGACAAAATGGGCGCTTGATGTTAACCCCGATGATATCTACTGGTGCACGGCTGACCCTGGTTGGGTGACCGGAACATCGTATGGTATTATCGGCCCCTGGTCAATCGGCACAACACAGGTAATCCTCGACTCCGGATTCAGCTCTGCCAGGTGGTATCAATTTATTGAGAAGCATAAGGTCACTGTATGGTACACAGCACCAACTGCCATTCGCCTGCTCATGAAAGATGGTACTGAAGTAGTGAGGAAATTTGATCTTTCTTGCCTTAGACACCTGATCAGTGTTGGCGAACCGCTCAATGCTGAGGCGGTAATATGGTCAAAAGAAGCTTTTGGTAAACCATTTTATGATTCATATTGGCAAACAGAAACTGGCGCCATTGTTATCACGAATTATCCAGGCATGGAGGTCAAACCTGGCTCCATGGGTAAGGCATTCCCCGGTATTAAGGCAATAGTTGTCGATCAAAAAACCTTTGAGCCAATAACGACCCCGGGAACAGTCGGTCTCATTGCGCTCCGGCCAGGCTGGCCATCCATGTTCCGGACCTACTGGAACAATAAGGAAATGTATGATAGCAAATTCAAAAAAGGCTGGTATATCTGTGGGGATCGTTCAAGCATTGATGATAACGGTTATTTCTGGTTTGTCGGACGTGACGATGACGTAATAAATACCGGTGGCCATCTTGTTGGTCCTTTTGAAATTGAATCAGCGCTTTTGGAACATGAAGCGATCGCCGAATCGGCAGCGGTCGGCAAACCTGACCCGGTTAATATGGAAGTGGTAAAGGCATTCATTGCTCTAAAACCAGGGTTCAAGCCGAATGCTGATTTGGAATTGAGTATTATAAATTTTATAAGGAAAAAATTATCGCCTCTTGCCATGCCGCAAGAAATTGAATTCGTGAAATCTCTACCTAAAACAAGAAGCGGTAAAATAATGAGAAGACTTCTCCGCGCCAAGGAATGGGGTGAAGAAATAGGTGATACATCTACCTTAGAGGACGACTGATAGAACTAACAAAATATGATAGAGCGTATTCTCAAATGTAAAAAGCATCATAGTTTTAGTATAAATACTAAATCCGAAATTCTAAATACTAAATCCCGTTTTTCCAGATCTGAAAAACGAGGATCCTCGTTTCACGGGACAAATTCGAATTTCAAAATTCAAAATAGTTTCGAACATTTGTATTTGGTATTTAGATATTGTTCACCCCGTGAAACAGGAGTAATCTAATTATGAGTAAAGAAAAAGGGAAACAATCAAAGTTAGAGAAGATAAGAACCTTCAAGGATAGCTGTATTTCACAGGGTGAAGAGTTTAGATATTCGATATTAGGATTTCGATGTTTAGTGAGGAGGAATTGTGAGTGAAGAAATTAAGAAGTTAATCATTGAATATGTGAAGAAAGAGTATCTGGAAGAAGAAGATGAGCAAGACGTCGATGAAAATACACCGCTCATATCCAGCGGTATTGTCGATTCTTTTTCAATGGTTTCTCTAAAGATGTTTCTGGAGAAGAAATTTGACATAAAGATCCCCGATGAAAAAGCAACAACTGAAGCCTTTGATTCGGTAAACAATATCATGGCTATTCTCAAAGAGTTTAATGTCAGCTGAGGAGGTATAATGGCTTACAGTAATAAGGCAAAAGATTTTTACAAAGATGAACTGAACGGCATGCATAAAGCCGGCACTTTCAAAGAAGAAAGGTTCATTGAATCGCCCCAAGCGGCAAATATCTCGGTTGAATACCCGGTTGGTTCTGCGGCAAAAGAGGTTTTGAACTTCTGTGCAAACAACTACCTCGGTCTTTCCAGCCATCCGGAAGTTGTAAAAGCTGCCCATGAAGGACTCGACAGCAGAGGGTATGGTATGTCTTCAGTCCGCTTTATTTGCGGTACCCAGGATATCCATGATGAACTTGAGAAAAAATTGAGTGAGTTTCTTGGCACTGAAGCTACCGTACTTTTTGCCTCGTGCATGGATGCTAATGCCGGTGTATTTGATGTCGTGCTCGGGAAAGAAGATGCGATGATCTCTGATCGTCTGGTTCATGCTTCTATTGTTGACGGTATGCGTCTGTGCAAAGCTCAGCTATATAATTACAAACACTCTAATATGGATCATCTTGAGGAAAAGTTAAAGGAAACTCAAGATTGTCGATTCCGCATGATTATCACAGACGGTGTCTTTTCCATGGATGGTGATATTGCTAAGCTCGACAAAATTGTGGAGCTCGGAAAGAAATATGATGCCCTGGTTATGGTCGATGACTCGCATGCAACGGGTTTTATGGGTAAACATGGTCGCGGCACTCACGAACACTGTGGCGTGCTTGGAGAAATAGATATCATCACCACAACCCTTGGCAAAGCATTGGGTGGAGCATCCGGTGGCTGCGTAAGCGGACCAAGGGAAATCGTCGACCTCTGTCGACAGCGTGCCCGTCCTTATCTCTTCTCTAATACTGTACCGCCGGTTATTATCACGGCAGCGAATAAAGTAATAGACTTGATTTCCAAAACAACCGACCGCCGGGATAAACTGGAAGAGAACACAAAGTACTTTAGAGAAAAGATAACCGCGGCAGGTTTTGACATCAAAGAAGGTGTCCACCCCATTGTACCGATAATGCTGTACAATGCAAAACTCGCTCAGGATATGGCGCTTGATATGTATCGCGAAGGCATCTACGTTATCGGCTTTTCTTTCCCGGTAGTGGCAAAAGGCCAGGCGAGAATCCGAGTCCAGATATCCGCGGGTCATGAAAAAGAACATCTTGATAAAGCAATCGCGGCATTCACCAAGGTCGGTGAAAAATATAAGATACTTGGTAAAAGCAAAAAAGAAATAATCGAGATGTATGGATATTAATCCGCTTGAAGCGGATTTGGTTACGTTTGCCGGTTGCGTTGAACGAGATGCGAAACGGTTGCGTAGTCGGGATTTGTTTTGGACAAAATACGCCAAACGAATATCGACAACGAATCGCTTTTCGAAACCAAGAACCGCGTTTCGAGTTATCGAAGATTAGCAAACTATGACTAATAATACAGCAGATGTCATCATAATCGGCGGTGGCATAATAGGATGTGCCACGGGTTTTTACCTGTCAAAAAAAGGATTAAAGGTTTACCTTTTTGAAAAGGACTACCTGACCGCTGGTTCCACAGGCCGCTGCATCGGTGGCATTCGGCAACAGTTTTCCACCCAACTCAGTATAAAAGTAGCAATGGAGTCGATGAAAAAATTCTCGTCCATGGCTGAGGAATTAGGTCAGGATGTTGAATTTCATCAAGGTGGTTATTTGTTTTTGGCACACAGTGAGGATAAAAAAGCAATCTATCTAAAATTAATCGAGTTACAGCAGAACATGGGGCTCGATGTTGAGTATATCGGTACCGATAATATCAAAAAGATCGTGCCCGGCATAAGCACGGATGATTTATTGGGTGGCGCTTACTGCCCAAGTGATGCTCAAGCAAATCCATTTTTGTGTGTTGACGGTTATGCAAAGGGTATAAGAAAAAACGGTGCGGTTCTGCCATATAAAGAAGTCACCAGGATTAATATCAAAGGTGGCAAAGTGACATCAATAACGACCAGGGACAATGAAACGTATTACGCGCCAATAATTGTCAATGCTGCCGGTCCGTTCGTAAAAAAGGTTGCACAACTTGTCGATATTGATGTACCTATTGAAGCCGAACGCCATGAATCCTTAATAACTGAATCTATGGAGAGATTTTTTGATATGATGATCGTCGATTACCGCGATGATGGATGCTATTTTAATCAGAAGTGGGATAAAGGAAGTATTATTGGCTGCTACACGCCCAAACCTAATGTCCCTGGTTACAGCTTAGGTACTTCTTTTGAATTTGTCAAGGAAATGGGACGCCGAACTGGTCGCTTAATCCCCAGGTTGACAAACATAAAGATTATCCGTCAATGGTCAGGGAGTTATGAAATGACACCAGATGGTAATCCAATCCTCGATAAAACCGATGTCCAGGGATTCTATATTGTCGGCGGCATGTGCGGTCATGGTTTTATGTTAGGACCAGAGATCGGCTCGCTCGCCGCTGATTTCATCGCCGAAGCAAAAACTTCTTATGACATCAGCACTTTTGCCCTGAAACGAGATTATGCAAGCAAGGAAGTGATGAAATGATTCGATTCAAGGTTCTTAACAGAGATCCTGATTCGCAAGCCCGGACCGGTATCCTGAAAACACCACACTATGAAGTTGCGACCCCGAACTTCATGGCCGTAGCCACCCAGGCATCAGTAAAAGCGACATCCCCGGCTGAACTAAAACGGATCGGTGTCCAGATAATCGTGGCTAACACGTATCATTTGATGCTCCGGCCCACATCCAAGCTCATTGAAAAACTCGGTGGTCTACACAAGTTCATGAATTGGGACCGAGCCATACTCACTGATTCAGGTGGTTTCCAAACTTATTCTCTAAGTCAACTAATAAAGACCAATGATGAAGGTATTAGATTTTCATCCCATCTTGATGGCTCCAAGTATTTTCTGAGCCCCGAGCTCGCGGTAGAAATCCAGCATGAACTGGGTTCGGATATTGCTATGGTATTGGATTTCTTCACTTCTTATCCAGCACAATTCCTCGACGCCAGAATCGCAGTTGAGCGTACTGTCAACTGGGCAAAGCGGAGTCTCAATGTAAAAAAAAAGGTCCCTTATTCGGCATAATCCAAGGGGCTACCTACAAAGAACTGCGCCGCGAATGCGCACAACGCATCGTTGACCTTAAATTTGCTGGTTATGGCCTCGGTGGACTCATGATCGGCGAACCTTCATTGCTAACCAATGAGATGGTGCGGGTTTGCACCGGGGTCATCCCTAAGAATAAAATAAGGTACCTTATGGGCTGCGGCTATCCTGAGGACATCCTCGAGTCAGTAGAACAAGGTATTGATTTGTTCGACTGTGTCCTGCCAACACGTAACGGTCGAACCGGGATGGCGTTCACTTCTTTAGGCAAGGTGATTATCAAAGCTGGTAAATACGCTGAAGATAATGCACCGCTCGATAAGAACTGTCGCTGCTATACCTGCCAGAATTTCTCCCGTGCCTATATAAGACATCTGTTCAACGCCGGTGAAATCCTCGCTGGTCGGTTAGTCAGTTACCATAATATCCATTTTTACATGCAATTAATGGCCGGTATCAGGAAAAGCATACAGCAAGGAAATTTTCTGCAATTCAAAAAGAAAGCAGGCAAGAATTTCAATTTTCGCAAAAGTTGATATCAACTGTTTCCCCATTACTATCTTTTGTCAATTTCACTCTGTGATATTATGCACCATGGATATTTCAGCTGTAAATTTTTTAAAAAAAGTACCATGCTAAACCTTATCTTTAACCAATTTGCTCTTTGTTTCTAAATTACCTCTTGACATATAAATAATAATATATATAATAATTCAAAATGTGAAAATAAAAAGGAGTGACCATGTTCGGAAAGAAAAAGAAGGTTATTGGTCTTGATATTGGTTCAAGCCAAACCAAGATGGTGGAATTGAGTACGGGTAAGAATAGAAAATTGCTTAATTATGGAATTTCAAAAGTCTTACCTGATGCTATAGTCGAGGGAGAGATTATTGATAGGGAGGCTGTATTAGATTCAATTAGAAGTTTAATTGAAAGCAAAGGATTCACTACCAAGGATGTAGTGATTGGTTTAGCAGGCCGTGACGTCATCATCAAACGGATAACAATGGATCGCATGAGCGAAGCTGATACAAGAGAGCAAATCAAATGGGAGGCTGAGCAATACGTACCTTTTGATATCAACGAAGTTTCGCTTGATTTTGATGTTATCAATCCGGATTTTGGTGAAAATCAGCAGGAAGTAATATTGGTTGCGGCCAAAAATGAATTGATTAGTAATCTCTCCGCACTATTGAAGGAGCTTAATCTTAATCCAATCATTGTTGATACCACCGCATTCGCGATACAAAATGTGTTCGAATATAACTACACACCCACCGCCGATGAAATTGTCTGCTTAATCCACATCGGCGCCGGGATGACGGTCATCAATGTTATAAAAGGTGGTTCGTCGCTATCAGCGCGCGACGTGTACTATGGGGTAAATGCCTTTATTAGTAAATTGCAGAAAGAAGTCGGATTTAATTACGAAGATGCCGCTAATGCTGTAAAGGGCACAATCCCAGTTGGTGCATCGCAAGATTCTGTACAGGGTGTGTTCGAATCATTTATCAGCGATCTCGGGACCCAGATAGAACGCAGCTTACAGTTTCTCTCCAGCGTAACCGGTGAGGAAAAAGTAAGCCGTATGTATCTTTCTGGCGGTGGTTCTCTAATTCCTGATCTCTTAGAATATTTAAAAAGAAGGCTTGGGATACCGATTGAACTCCTCAATCCGTTCAGGAATATTGTTTATGACCCTACAATATTTGGTCCTGAAGGCATCGATGTAATAGGTCCGATATTGACCCAAGCTACTGGGTTAGCATTGAGGGGGGAGTAAAATGATCAAGATAAACTTAGCGCCAACTGCAAAGAAAAAGCGAGCGCCTAAGCGTAGGGCAGCAAAAGCAGCGCGCCCCGGCATTAAACTGCCCTCTGTGCAGAGCACTGTTCTTTATATAATCGGCGTCGTTATTGTGGTTGTCATTATTGGTGTTACACTACTTATACAACTCAATCAAAAAGGCGGCTTAAATAAAGATATCACGCATCTTGATGGTCGGCTTGAAGAACTGAAAGTCTACAAGGCAACAGTTGATAGTCTGGAAAAGAGAGAACGTGAATTAGATGCTTTAATCAGACCTATAAAGGAATTGAATGAAAATCGATTCTTCATCGCTCACGTTCTCGATGAAATAGCAGGGCGTATCCCTAACTTCACTTGGTTAAAGTCTCTAAACGTCACCAGTACTAATATGACGGTGAAAGGTGTCACTGCCTCTAATTTGCTGGTTGCCGATTTCATGAATCGTCTTGAAGAATCTGACTACATACACGATGTCGACTTGACCGTCCTCGAGAAAAAAGCCGTGGAGAAACAAGAGATGATGGAATTTACCTTGACCGCTAATGTTGGTTATCAGGGACTAACTGCGAGGCAAAAATGAATCTTAAAGATCAAACAAATCAAAAATTGCTCATGTTTTTCGTCGTCTTAGTTATTATACTAATTGTATTCTTCTTTGTTTGGCCTTACAAAACCAACCAAAAGGAAATAAAACAAATAACTGCACATCGTGATTCTCTACAAATTGAAGTTCAGAAAGCTGAAGCAGCACGAGCAAGACTGCCTGAGCTTCAAGCAAAGATTGCACGCCTTGAAATCGAATGGGAAAAAGCTAAAGAGATGTTACCTAAAGAGAAAGAAATATCTTCACTCATTCAGCAAGTCTCTAATTCCGGCACTAAAGCAGGAGTAAGTTTCTTGTTATTCAAGCCCAGCGGTCCCATTGCCCGGGCAAATTACTCTGAAATTCCGGTTCAGATTAAAGTATCATGTGGTTATCATCAGCTTGGTAAATTCCTATCCAATATTGGCAATCTGGCACGAATCGTCAATGTACCAAGTATTAAGATCCAAACTGGCAAGAAACGAAGTATAGAAGCAACCTTAAGCGCCATTACTTACACAGTTGCCAAAGCAAAGGAGGTAAAAAATGTTCCACCTCGTAAATAGCATAGTATGCGCGGTAATGATGTTCAACCAAGCACCAACAACTCCCGCTGCAGCGGACTCACTCTTCCCCGTGGAAAAATGGGCATATAAACAAGCCGGTAGAAGAGATCCTTTTGTGCCGTTGGTAGGTTTAGACTTAGGGGAAGGCGGTAAAGCAAGCCATCTCAGTGTTGAGAATTTGACCTTAATTGGTGTTCTATGGGGTGACAAAGGATACTACGGTTTGGTGAAAGACGGCCTAAACAATGGCTACATTCTCAAGAAAGGAGATAGAGTTGCGGGTGGCAGAGTTGCTCAAATAAATCGTCAAGGAATAATTTTCGAGATAACGCACGCAGGCGTGAAAACGAAATTTGAATTAAGGCTTCAGCAAAAGGAAAGGAGGTAAAATATGAGGAATATTTTAATCCTCACATTATTGATTTCTTTGGCAAGTGGTGCTGTTATCAGTGATTTACATGTAGTTTCTGAGGGAGTCAACACAAAGCTTATTGTGAAAGCAGACGCGCCATTTGTTGCAAATTCGTTCACTTTGAAAAATCCACCGAGAATCGTTATCGACTGCTCAGGCGTCACGAGTTCACTCGTTGGTAAAAAGTTTTCCGTCAACCGAGGCGGTTTAATAGAATTATCAATGACTGGTTTCACTGAACAACCCGACTTAATTAGAATTGTGGGCACAATGAATAGCGATTACTCTTATCTCACATTAACTGAAGGAAATGATTTCGCCGCAACAATCCTTACTGGATTAGTCTCTGCATTCCCAGACTGGCAGACAACCGGTGCAGGTATCGCAGTTGCTCCTCCGACAACACCCGCGGCAACACCAGCAGTTGCCACGACAAAACCGGCGGGTACGATTACTGGCCGGCCAATCTCTATTGACCTCGAAAATGCGGACATTCTAACTGTCCTGAGAGCTTTGTCTGAATATGCCGGCACAAATATCGTTGCTGGTAAAGACGTCAAAGGAACGGTTACGGTCAGACTGCACAATGTTCCCTGGCGCCGGGCATTAGACATCATTCTCAAAGCTGCTGGTTTTGCATACCGGGAAGATCCTGGGGTTATCAGAGTTGATACGGCTGAGAACCTTGACAAACAAGATTATGACCTGCCCTTGAGTTCAAAGATATACAAATTAGAATTCGCTACACCCAACAAGATGCTCGATAAAATCTCGGCAATGCTTTCTCCAAAAGGTAAAGTAAACGTTGATGAACGAACCAACTCTCTCGTCGTTACCGAGGTTGACCCCATTCATCACAAAATTCAACAACTCGTAAAGCTGCTGGATACACCAACCCCGCAGGTCGAAATTCAATGTAAGGTTATTGACGTAGACGCCTCTTTTTCAAGAGGTCTGGGCATCAACTGGACACTCAAGGGGTTAGAGAGCCGGATCTTAAGAGCCGATGTTAGAAGTGGCCCTGAAGAATCCTCGATTGTCGGTTATGGAGTATTCAATCTCGGAAGTATACCGTCATTAGCCCAGGTCAATGCTGTCGTCAGCATGCTTGAAGAAAGCGGTAAAGCTAAGACGATTTCTGCACCGAGGATAACAGCGGTTGACAATGAAAAAGCCAAAATTCTGGGAGGTCAAAGATTCGGTATCCCCACCCGGGATATGTCGGGTAATACAGTTATACAATTCTACACGGTTGGTACGAAATTAGAAGTCACACCACACATAAATTCTTTAGAAGAAATTACAATGGAACTCCACGCGGAGATCAGTGAACTCGATCGTGCATCAGCTCTTGCTGGCAGACCAATTATCACAACATCAGAAGCCGACTCAAAGGTTCTCGTGAAAGACGGCAACACGGTGGTAATCGGTGGTTTCATCAGACGCAAAGAAACCAAGTCAGTGCAGGGCATTCCGTTTCTCAAAAGCATTCCGATACTTGGCGCATTGTTCCGAGAAACCACGACAACTGTTGAGGACCGTGAACTTCTGATTTTCATAACGCCAACAATAATAAGATAGGGAGTTGGCTTCCGTATAGAAACTAGCGTAGGTTAATCTACTTCCCGCTGTTAAGAAGGTGCTTACTACTGGAGTTTCAGATGAGAATCGTCGGCGGTGATAATAAAGGGCGACGACTTAAGGTTTCCAAAACGGGGATTAGGCCAACAAAAAGTATCGTCAGACAAGCAATATTCAATATCATTGGATCCCGGGTAAACGCCGCCAGGATCTTAGATGTCTTTGCCGGCAGTGGAGCTTTGGGTATTGAAGCAATTTCACACGGTGCAGCAAATTGCGTTTTTGTCGAGAAACGACCAAAGACACTTATCGAGAACATTAACAAGCTGTTACTCTCTGACCAAACAGAAATCATAGGAAGCGATTTTAGAGCAGGACTGAGAAAATTAGAAAAACGACCTTTTGATATCATTTTTCTTGACCCCCCGTATCATAGAAATTATCTCGAGAAGGCTCTAAGGCTCATTGTATCTCATAACCTATTACACACTGGCGGAGTCATAATTGCCGAGCACAGCCCGGAAGACAATTTTGTCCTACCGAATCATTTCTCAGTTCTCAAAAAGAAGCAGTATGGAGATACTGCCGTGACGTTTATCATCCAGAGCAATATAAATAAAGGACTGGCGTGAAATGAAGAAAGCAATATATGCTGGGACTTTTGACCCTATAACCCACGGTCATATCGATGTCGTTTCTCGAGCGACCAAGCTATTCGATAAGATAATCATCGGCGTAAGCAGCCGCCCGAAAAGCACCCTTTTCACCCAGAGAGAAAGAATGGAACTCGTCAAAACAGTTTTCCGTAACGAGAAGAAGATAAAGGTTATGGGATTTTCAACCCTTTTAGTGGATTTCGCACGAAAATCAGGGGCTACGACAATAATCAGAGGTATGAGAGCGGTCTCTGATTTTGACTACGAACTTCAATTAACCCTTATGAACCGGAAGCTGGCACCGAACATAGAAACGATATTCTTAATGCCTTCGGAAAAATACATTTTTATCAGTTCGAGTTTGGCTAAAGAGATCGCGTCGCTAAATGGTAATATATCATATCTCGTTCCTTTGGTGGTTGCTAAAGCCTTGAGAAAAAAACTCAAAAAGAAATAACATATTACTCCGAACATATAATAGTTCTCATTTTGGGTAATGGATATAGAAATTCTATGAATCGGGCATTAATAATTGTAGTTGTCCAATCCTTCAACTGCGTTCAGGACAGGTTTATTGGATAAAGCCTGATAAATCAGGCGACTACATCATATCGTGGATGATATGAGAACTATTTTATGTTCTCCTTAGTAACTGTGTATTAGTTTATTGTTGTTGACTCCTCTTTTGTATTCAATATAATTCATTGTATGAAATTCATCGATGAAACGAAAATATTTATCACTGCAGGTAACGGCGGTAATGGCTGTATGTCGTTTCGGCGTGAGAAGTTTGTCCCGCGCGGTGGCCCAGATGGTGGAGATGGTGGCAACGGTGGTTCGGTTTACCTCATCGGAAAGAAAAATCTTGAAACCCTATACGATTTGAGAATCAAACCCCATTACAAAGCTGGTTGCGGTAAACACGGTAAAGGTAAAAAGATGGTTGGCAAAAAAGGGAAGGATGTATTTATTAACATGCCTTTAGGTGTTGTCGTGTCAAACGGCAAAAAGGTTCTGGGCGAAATACTAACCCACAACCAGAAGTTGCTCGTGGCAAGAGGCGGCAGAGGTGGCCGCGGTAATGTCCATTTCATAACGAAATTAGACTTGGCACCGCGCCGTGCTGATCCGGGTTGTCAAGGTGAAACAAAAACTCTCGAAATAATTTTGAAATTGATTTCTGATATAGGACTGGTGGGATTACCAAACTCAGGCAAGTCAACCCTACTGAATAGTCTAACAAATGCGAAGTCACGAATCGGGGCTTATCCTTTTACCACACTCACACCTAATCTCGGTGTTCTCAGGAGCACCCTCAAGAATATAGTAATCGCAGATATGCCAGGTATTGTTAAAGGTGCCCACTCGGGCAAGGGTTTAGGGTTGCTTTTCCTCCGGCATATCGAGAGAACCAGATTGATCATCCTGGTAATCGATGCATCAGTTTGCAAACCACTGCAACATTATGAATGTCTTCTAAAAGAATTCGAGAATCATAGCACTAAACTATTGAAAAAAACCCATATTATTGTTTTCAATAAAATAGATCTCTTAGACAATATCCCGAAATACGACTTACCAGAAAAAACTTTCTATGTTTCAGCATTGACCGGTGCCGGTATTGAATCGTTGATAGAAACCATAACCAATGAAGATCAAGTTTAAACAAGACAAAGAAACGATCCTCAAATTACTCGAGAGTTCTAATCTAAAAAGGAAAGTAAGGATACTTGAGAAGTTGAATGGCGTCAATGAGAAAGATAGCATTAAAATCCTTCTAAAAGTCCTGGAGGATGCATCGTGGACACTACGTGAAAAAGCCGCATATAAATTAGCCAAGTACGGTAATCGTGTCGTGCCCAGGTTAGAGAGATTACTTACGCGTGGCTACTGGTTCACAAGAGCAGCGGCGTGTCTTTCACTCGGTGAAATCGGCAATATTGAAACAGCAGATTCTCTTATTGAGCTCTTGGTGAACGACGAGAACCCAACGGTTAGAAAAGAGGCATCAACGGCATTGACAAAGCTTGCCACCCAAGAACCTCTTGAATTTTCTGACATGATTAGAGAATTGGCACTCGATGAGAAAGTGCTTGCAAGCATTCTAAAGATAATAGAAGATGCCGACATTGACGTTCACAAAACCATCAAAGAAGAATTAGAAAATGTATGATGACCTCAATTTCATTGATCTCTTATCAATAGACAAGCTAACTGACCACAAACTTTACCTTCTGCTGGAACGTTTCAGGACACCGACGGAAATTGGTGCTGCACCAACTCATTCATTAATTGAAGTTGTTGGGCAAGATATCGCACGCAGAATCCTTACCTATAAGCGAGAAGAAAAGATAAAACGAAAATATGACTTGTTCCGTAAGCTCAAGATCAGAACTATCCCCTACAATTCCTCTGAATATCCAGCCTGGCTAAGAAATATTGCGCATTTTCCGCCGATTTTATTTGTTCGGGGGGTGATTAAACCGGAGGATGAGATTTCCGTAGGAGTTATCGGCACAAGAGGAGCAACGGTTTACGGAAAAAGTATTGCCGAGCGTTTCGCAGGAGAATTCGCGCGTGCCGGTATCACAGTTGTCAGTGGCATGGCTAGAGGTATTGATACAATGGCTCACACAGGAGCTCTTAAAGACAAAGGCAGGACTATTGCCGTACTGGGTTGTGGTGTTGATAGATGTTATCCACCAGAAAACAGAAAATTGATGGAAGAAATTATTGATAACGGCGCGGTAATATCAGAATTCAATATTGGTACACCACCGCTTGCCCATAATTTCCCAAAACGCAACCGTATTATCTCTGGTTTTTCTAAAGCCATTGTGGCAATCGAGGCAAAAGAGAAAAGTGGGGTTATGAATACGGTAAACTGGGCATTAGATCAAAACAAATATGTTTTTGCGATCCCGGGGAACATCTATTCAAAGGCATCGACCGGAACGAATCGCTTGATAAAGGACGGTGCCATCCCAGTAACTTCAGTTGATGAAATCTTAGAATCATTAGGGATTAAATACGCCAAGCAAGGAATGCCGACCAAAAAGATAACGCTTACTGATACGGAAACAAAGGTCTTCAACAGCCTGTCGTTTGAACCCACTTATCTCGATGTTTTATCAGAAACGTTAGAACAACCTACTGGTTCAATATTAAATACTCTCTTAGGCCTCGAGATCAAAGGCATGGTCAAACAATTACCCGGTATGATGTTTGTAAAGATTCTCGAATAACATTATATACGTCATGTCGCGAATGGAAAGTTGCTCCCACATTTTAGAAAAATCGTAATAGGTAAGCTATTCTGAAAAATGGTAAAAACAGTGAGTCCAAATTGCCAGAAATGGTATAAAATAATGTAGTTGCCCAATTTACCCCGTTAGATACATGGTGGTTTTAATAATGCGGAGTTTCGACGGAGACAGTTATCTAACGGGGTGAATTGGGCTACCTGATAAACCTGTCCTGCCTGTCCCGAGTATATCGAGGGGAACGCAGTTGAAGGATCAGGCTACTACAATTTTAGGATAGCTAAACTGTTACGAAAAATCTTTGTACTGCCTACTGACTACTCCCTACTGCTTACTGTCTCTCTACGTTCCTATTCTCCAGGACGCTAAATATCGTTTTTGCTCAGGTGTTAATTTATCAATTTTAATACTCATAGATTTCAATTTTAGGCTGGCTATTTTTTCATCTAATTTTAGAGGTAGATTATACACGCGATTTTTGAGTTTACGATTATTTAATATGTACTCTACAGCCAATGCCTGGTTGGCAAATGACATATCCATAACCATTGCCGGATGTCCTTCAGCCGCAGCGAGGTTAACCAACCTTCCCTGTGCTAGTATATAAATACGTCGACCATTTCTGATCGTATGTTCTTCACAAAAATCTCTGATCACTCTTTTTTTCTTGGTGATCTTTGCCAAACCCTGTTTATCAATCTCAACGTCGAAGTGACCGGAATTACCAATAATCGCACCATCTTTCATTTTTTGCATGTGTTCTTTTCTGATTACATTGATATCACCAGTAACCGTAATGAACACATCGCCGATTTTTGCGGCGTCAGCCATGGGCATAACCATGTAACCATCCATGCGTGCCTCAAGCGCTTTGACCGAATCCACTTCGGTCACGATAACCTGAGCACCATGACCCTTTGCCCTCATCGCCAAACCTTTACCGCACCAACCATATCCGGCAACGACAAAATTACTACCACTGATTAGAATATTCGTCGCCCTCAGAATACCATCAATAGTTGATTGTCCAGTGCCGTAACGATTATCAAAAAGATGTTTGGTCAGTGAATCATTTACCGCGACTATAGGAAAATTAAGTACCTTATCACGCTCCATCTGTTTTAATCTTATTACACCGGTCGTTGTTTCTTCAGTACCGCCAAGAATCCCTTTTATTCTCTTTTTGTGTACTGTTGAGATAAGGTCAGCACCGTCATCTATCAGAACTTCTGGCTTATTCCCAAGCACCCGGTCCATATTCTCGTAGTAAGCCTTGCGTGACTCACCATGGCGCGCGAAGACACCGAAACCATCCTTGGCAAGAGCAGCAGCCACGTAGTCTTGGGTCGATAAAGGGTTAGAAGCGCTCAGAAAAACTTCAGCGCCACCAGCCTTTAACGTACGCACCAGATTCGCGGTTTCTGTAGTTACGTGCAAACAACAACCTATACGGTAATTTCTCAAGGGCTTTTCTTTCTTAAATCTCTGCCTGATCAGTCTGAGTACAGGCATCTTGGATTCTGCCCAATAAATCTTTTTGTTTCCTTCTAAAGCGAGTTTAATATCTTTGATGTTAAACTTCATTTTCCTCCTAATTAATTATCCAATGCCGGCTTCACGTTTTATCGCATCAGCCATGTCGCAGACTTCCCAGGTAAAACCTTGTTCTTCACGACCAAAATGTCCGTAACAAGCAGTGCGTCTGTATATTGGTCTACGTAGTTTCAGCTTGTCAATAATACCCTGTGGTGTAAAATCAAAGAGTTTTCTGAGGATTGCCACGATCTTCGAATCCTCTATTCTTGCTGTACCAAATGTCTCAACCGCAATCGACGTTGGCTCAGCCACTCCTATAGCGTAAGAGAGTGCTACCTCAACTTTTTTACAGACACCTGAGGCAACGAGATTCTTCGCTACATACCTAGCCATATAGGATGCTGAACGATCAACTTTTGTTGGGTCTTTGCCGGAAAAACAACCACCACCATGATGAGCAATGCCACCGTAAGTGTCAACAATGATCTTCCTGCCGGTTAAACCAGTATCACCCTGAGGTCCGCCGATAACAAATCGACCAGTGGGGTTTATTAGAATTTTGGTTCGGTCATCAATCAAGTCACTGGACACAACCTCTTCAATTACCAACTTCTTAATGTCCTCGTGAATCTTTTCGTTGCTGACATCAACATGGTGCTGTGCAGAGATAAGTATCGTATCCACCCGTAATGGTTTTCCTTCATTATTATATTCAATCGTGACCTGGGTTTTTCCGTCAGGATGTAGGTAATTGACAACATTAACTTTTCTTATTTCTGCAAGTCGCCGGACCAAACCATGGGCAAGCATTATAGGCATTGGCATGAGCTCAGGCGTTTCATCCGTTGCAAAACCGTACATCATCCCTTGATCACCTGCCCCGCCAATATTAACGCCCATCGCAATATCGCTCGATTGTCCTTGAATTGCCGATATAACAGCACAAGTTTCTGCATCAATACCCATATCTGCATCAGTATAACCAATTTCATATAACAACGAACGTACAATCTCGGCAAGGTCAACATAACATTCGGTTGATATCTCGCCCGACACAACAATCAACCCTCTGGTTGCCAAGACTTCTACGGCAACCCGGCCAAATGGATCTTTTTCCAAAACTGCATCCAGGATAGCATCTGACACCTGATCACATATTTTGTCAGGATGTCCTTCAGTAACTGATTCAGAAGTTATAAAATAATTAGCCATTTGCCTCCTTTTAGCAATTATAGCAATTTTTCTGCCGAAATCAAGCTTATAATGGGGTTAAAAACCGAGCACCTTGACATCGACGAGATTCATATTATAATGGACAAAGGAAGAGCATGGCCAATTTGCTATTTGCATTACTTATGATAAGTGGCATCAGCGGTAAGATCCAGGGGATTGTCAAAGACGAGGTGACAAAAGAACCCATACCTTACGCTGATGTAATTATCCTTAATACTGATATAGGTACTGCAACCGACGATAATGGACGTTTTTACATTCTCAATGTGCCGCCTGGTACTTACACAATCGAGGTATCTTATATAGGTTTTCAGTCAAAGCATATCGAGAACGTACTCGTGGAAGTCGATCAAACCGCACGTCTGGATATCACACTAAAGCAGACAACCATTGAAATACCGCCCATAACTGTAACCAGTGAAATACCGGTGGTCAAGAAAGACATGGTCGGCACAACCTATATAATAAGGAAGACTGAATTGCCCCACCTGCCCATTGATTATGCAACCGACCTCGTTGCTTTCCAACCGGGGGTAGCTCGTTCTGACACAGCAATATACGTACGCGGTGGTCGGGCAACTGAGGTTCAGTATATGATTGATAATGTCCCGATTGTCGATCCCCAAACCGGAGATCTGGCAATTAGTGTTTCAAGAGGGATCGTTGACGAAATCATTTTTTTGCCTGGTGGATTTGATGCAGAATACGGTCGCGCCATGTCAGGGGTAATCAATCTTATCACCGCATTCCCTAAAAATAAGCTGCACGCAAAAACATATGCAAAAACTGAAAGAATCATGCCATTCTATTATGATTTTGGCTATGAAAATTATCTTGCTTCAATCCATCTTCCGATATCAAGACGATTTAAAGGAGTGATTTCACTCGATATGATGCATACTGATGACTGGGATCCAAAACTCTACATTCTACCACATAAGCAACGGGACGATTATTCATTATATGGCAAATGGCTCTTCGCGCCGTCTGGCAAACTGAAATTTGGTATAAGCGGTGCGTTATCACGGACCCAATTCGACCGGTATAATTCAGAATGGAAATTCAATCTGGATAATTACCGTTCCGACATAAGAAAGGGCAACCTGCAGTCTTTTAGTATCAACTATTTACCAAACACACGTCATCTTTTCAACCTGACCCTGAGCAGGTTGTATACACAAAGGATTTATGGTGTACGTGAACCCGGGACATATGGTCGTCTTGATAATCTCTTGTTTCGCGACTACGAAACACTCAAATGGCCACACGGTGGTATTAACAACCCCTTTGGTACAAGTTACTGGGCAATACTATGCGAAGGCGATTATTCTGAGTATCAGAACAAAACTTCTGAGATAATGAGAGCTAATTTCAGTGCTCATCTGCAGGTCCACGAGTATCATGAGATTAAAACTGGCTTTGAATATACTGATCAGGTCTTTGAGAATTTCTCGTATTTTATCAGTGATACAGTGTATCAGCTTATCGATGAATACCAGTATCAACCCAATGAATATGTATTGTACCTACAAGATAATATTGATTTTAAAGGATTGTACGCTAAGGTTGGTTGTCGGATCGATTACTTTGAAAAAGACCCGAATGCTATGATCGAAACTGACATATCAGGTGATACCATAACATATACGGTCAACTATCAAGGCCCAATAATTGTCGTATCACCCCGTCTGGGTTTTTCTTTGCTGGTAACCGACAAATTTCTCTTAAGAGCTAATGTTGGAAGGTATGTCCAACCGCCGCTGCGCGATTATCAGTACGGCTACTATAGTCTGTTGCCTTTGCCATCGTACCTTAACCCATCTATTGGCAACCCCACGCTTGGTCCAGAAAAAACGATTAGCTATGAGATAGGTCTTCAGGGTGAAATACGTCCGGATTTAAACACCACAATCAATACTTTTTATAAAGATGTCTCCGACCTCACTGGAACACGCTATATACCAGCATTACCAGTTGGTTACCACATGTACTTCAATATTGAATATGCAAATATTAAAGGGGTAGAGACGATTGTGGAATTCGTAAAACCGTTATTTACCGGCAAAATTTCTTATACACTATCCTGGGCACGCGGTACAAGTTCCTACGCATTTGAATATGCTGATACAACCATCACACAACCAGCTGAAGAGTATGACCTTGATTTTGACCAGCGTCACAGAATATTCATACAAGGTGTGGTAAACCTTCCTCTAAAAACGCAATTATACGTTTTCGCTTATTTGGGTAATGGTTTTCCTTATACACCACCTGGGCCTGAAGGAAAATATGAGGAAAGAAATATTGAACGACTTACATTTCAAAGACAGATCGATTGTGTACTATCAAAATCGTTGTCCATGGGACCGCTTAGCCTTACGGTAGATTTTGAAATAATGAACCTCCTTGATCATCGGTATGAAAGCGCTGCACATTTTCCAGTAATCCCTTTATCAATGATACATAAGGAAGACTTTGAACATGATCCACCCTATATAGACATTCATAATGCCTACTATCACCCAGGTGCAGACATGAACCATAATGGAATTATCACACCTGAAGAAGAATATTTATCTTTCCGAGCCCTAATTGAGGCAAGTGATGATTGGGTCAATGCCTATACATCGCCGAGGAGGGCAAGATTAGGTATAAACGTACATTTCAATTAAGGAATGTATCATGAAAGTATTTAGGGTATCATTAAAAATTCTTTTGTTAATTACTTGTATTATCATATTTGCAAATCTGCAAACGGGTTGTAAAGACCCGGACGAATATGCGCCCTACCAGGATTCATTGATATCGCCACCTGCTGCACCCCAACTCTTAAACCCTCCGGATGATACTGGGTGGGTTTATATAGAGGTTTTAGGTCCGGTTATTGTTGATTTTGAATGGAAGCCAATTCAAGATGCTGAGTACTACGAACTCCACCTTTATGCTGACACAACATTCACTAATCCGGTAACGTATAAAGTTTCATATAATGCTGTTACCATCGCCTTTTTACCAAGGCGTGTATACTGGCGCGTGAGAGCATCAAGTTCAAGATGGACTTGGTTTACTGACTGGTCAGAAATTCGGTATTTCACAGTCTGGTGGCCTGTTGAATAACATGTTTGCTAATCTAAAACCAGCCGCACCAGTATTCTTGAGAAATCTGAAAATCTACCCTATCAAAGGAGACAATGGCAACGGTTTTACTCTAACGACGATTCAAGAAACGATCAATGCCGGTGACGCAGAATTCCGTGAACTCGATACACCAAACGTTAATGAAATACTCTTCATAAACCGCGGGAACAGCCCGGTTTTAATACTCGACGGCGACGAGATCACTGGTGCTTTGCAAAATCGCATAATCTCAAGATCAGATATTGCTGAACCAAATTCAACTCGTCGAGTCCCTGTAATATGTGCTGAAGAAAACAGATGGGATGAAATTGGTGGGTTTAAAACAGGATATTGTTCTTATCCAGGTTTGCGCGCCCTGCTCACGAAAAGCCGACAAACAAGAGCTGATATACAAAAAGCAATCTGGAAAGAAATACAACGTAAAATGACCGTTACTAAAACTCGTTCGGCAACCTCATCAATGCACGATATCTTCGAAAATCTTGCAGAAGAAATCAACCGGTATATTGAAGATTTCCAGAGTCTGAATCATAATACTATCGGTTTTATCGGCACGACTGGTAACCGTATCCTTGGCTGTGATATATTCCGGAACCCAAAGATCTATCAAAAATGCGAGAAGAAACTTGTTAGAAGCTATGCTCTGGATGCCATTGAATATCTGCATAAAGCAAATGGTCAACCCAATGTGGAGAAATTCTTGACCGCGACTCTCGCCGCACTCAACAAAAGGAAATCGAGGAGAAAAACCCAGAATATCACAATCAAAGGTGACGGTTTATTAGGACAGGCATTTGTATATCAAGATAATTTTGTCCATGTCTCTGCTTTCCCGGTATAAGATTGTTCGAATCGTTGATCTCAATTATCGGTTTTGACGCCAGACAACGCCTATCCCTTTCCGGAGTGCGTCAGCTTGCTGACGCCAGACAACGCAATAGCAAGCTATTGCACTCCATATCCCCGCTTAACATACGATCTCTCCCTTCTCTTTCCGGAATGCGTCAGCTTGCTGACGCTAGACAACGCAATAGCATTACATAACAAGGCTATGCTAAAGCAATACAAACATAACCCACCCCATCTATTCATGGATAACACATATTACTTTATAACTTCCAGCACGTTATATAAGAAAAAGTTATTCGCTACTGAGAAGTCGAGATTAGATTTATCAAATATCATCAAAGATATCCTGACTTCTTATGATTATAAATTGATTGGTTGGGTAGTTCTTTCTAATCACTACCATCTTTTGTGCAAATCAAAAATCGGAGAATTCATCCCCGGAATTCTACGCAAAATTCACAGTAAAAGTTCAATACGGATAAATAAATCAACGAATACATCAGGGAAGGTTTGGTTTAATTATTGGGACAAATGTATAAGAAACGAGGAATCCCTATATAGACATCTGAATTACATCCATCTCAATCCAGTAAAACACGGTTTTGTTACACAACCGCAAGAATACGGATTCTCGAGTTATAATGAGTATCTAATAGCAAAAGGTGAAGATTGGTTATTAAATATGTTCACAAAATATCCAGTTATCGATTTTATGAAAAATGATGATTTTTGATCTCTCCCCTCTCCTTCCGGAGTGCGTCAGCTTGCTGACGCTAGACAACGCAATAGCAAGCTATTGCACTCCGTATCCCCACTTAACATACGATCTCTCCCTTCTCTTTCCGGAATGCGTCAGCTTATCCTATTTCTTTCCGGAGTGCGTCAGCTTGCTGACGCTAGACAACGCAATAGCCCCAACAGAACGGGATTTTCGTTACACTCCAACAAGCTATTGCACTCCTACAAGCTACTGCATTGTATTATAATTATGCTTTTAAAAAAACTCGGTAAATACGAAATCCTCGATTGGCTTGGTGGCGGTAGATTTGGCGACGTATTTTTAGCACACGATACTATACTCGATAAGGATTTCGCCTTAAAAATATCCCGAATGAGAAAAGAAGAGATTGCTATGCTCAAAGATGAAGCAAAGCTACTCGCATCACTCGACCATCCTAATGTCGTTAGATTTTATAATATCGATTTTGTCGACAGTAAGTTTGTTCTGGTTATGGAGTATATAAAGGGGAGCACTTTAAGAGACATAATTACGGACCAGGGGGTCAGTATTGAAAAAACCGTAAGCATTACTGCTCAAATCCTCGATGCCATCCGCTATGCTCATAAAAATGGTGTATTGCACCGTGATCTAAAACCCGAAAATATCTTGCTCACTGAAAAAGATCAGGAAAAGTTCGTTAAGGTTGCTGATTTTGGTCTGGCACGCTTTATCTGCGCTGGATCGCTTTCCGCATCAACCGCGGGTACACCTATTTATATGGCACCTGAAGCCTGGAAAGCTAACTATACTGAAAAGAGTGATATCTGGTCCATCGGTACTATTCTCTACGAATTGCTCACTGGCACACCACCTTTTTTAGCTGATAGCCTTGATGCATTACGCAAAAAAATCGAAAAGACCAATTATCTTATGCCCACTGTATTGCGAACTCAAACACCACAACATATTGAAGATGCTATATTGAAATGTCTCAGTCTAACCCCTGAATCAAGACCCGATGCCAATGAACTCCTAAAAATAATCACAAGAAAAGGTAACGCGATCAAGGTCGAGAGCAGTATCAACCTTCCGGCAAAACAAACAAAACCCATAAAATTAACCCCGGCACAAGAAGATATCATTGCCCGGGTCGACGGAAATATCCTTTTGCTCGGTCAGGCAGGTTGTGGAAAAACCACTACATTAACCTATGCCATTAACCGATTGATTGCAAAAGGCATCCCAATATCAAAAATCCTTGTTTGCACATTTACTAATAAAGCAGCAAATGATATAAAAAGTCGCTTAGCACATCTAACCAGTTTATCTTTGCACGACCTATGGCTCGGCACTTTCCACAAAATTGGCTACCGAATGCTGCGTCGTGATGCAGAAAGGCTTGACCTCAATGAAAATTTCACAATTGAAGAACCAAAAAGAATCTTTACCAGAATGAAACTCAAGACCGGCAAGTACCGTACCAATGCAATCATAAAATTCATTGAGAACCTCAAAGCAAAGGGCGTCACCAGCGATAAATTCAAACCAGAAAATAGTTGGGAAAAATACTGCCACAAGATATATACACAGTACCAGGAACACTTGCGAAAAAACAATATCCTCGACTACAATGATCTCATTCTCTCTGCAATAGAGCTCCTTGAAGAAAATACCGATATAAGAGAATATTATAGAACCTTGTTTAACTACATTTTTGTCGACGAACTCCAGGATATTAACCATGCCCAGTATCGATTTTTGTCTTTGATCTACAATGGTAATATATTTTTCACCGGTGATGAGGACCAGGCAATATACAGCTGGCGCGGGGCTGACCGAAAACTGATATACCGAGTGCCCCAGGATTTCAAAAATACAAAAACTTATAACCTCAGCAGAAGTTTTCGTCTACCCCAGGCGATTCTCGAGATCGCGAATAATCTAATGCTGCGACCGAGTACTGTAATCCCCAATACCCAAACCGGCGATATCATGATGTATGCTGCCAAATCGGAAAAAGATGAAGCTGATTATATCATTAAAGAACTGAAATCGCTGAAAAAAGATGGCTACTGTTTTCAGGACATCGCAATACTGTATAGGATGAATTACATATCAATGATTTACGAAGAAGCTCTTATCAAATCACGTATTCCCCATACCCTGATCCACGGTGCTTCATTTTACGAACGCTCTGATATAAAACCAGTAATTGAATATCTTGAACTCCTTGATTTCTATTCTTCAAAAAAACATCCGGACCCACCGACGATCAAAGAATTCACCTCAAAAGCCCAGGCAATTTTCGTGGTGAAGAAAATGGGTCTTGAGCGTACCGAGGCTATATTTAGTCACCATATAATGGAACCAGGGGTCCTGGGACCCAGCCGTATAATAAAAGAAGTTACGGATGTGGTAAAACTAAAGGGCGAAAATATCGACGAACTAATTACCTTTGCAAGAAGTTATAAGAATTTTGAATTAGCGAAATTCTTGAGTGAAATCAGGTTGATTCATGCATTAGACCTGGCAGAATGGGGAAAAGATACAGTAAAATTAATGACTGTGCATAGTGCTAAAGGTCTTGAATTTCCTGTTGTTTTCGTGGTTGACCTGATTGAAGACGTCTTCCCCCTCACCAAGAAAATGGCTTCATCCCAGGAGATTGAAGAAGAAAGAAGGCTCTGTTATGTTGCCCTTACCCGTGCACAGCGCAAACTGTATCTACTCTATCCTAAGCAGCGTTTTGGCAGGTATCAACAACCTTCCAGGTTTTTGGTCGATATGTTCAAAACAAAACCCTGATGCATAAAATGTGGGAGCGGGCTTCTGCCCGCGAAACTCTCTTTACAAGCTAAAAGCAAAAAGTTAAAATGTAGTTGCCCAATTCACCCTGTGTAATAAAAGAATGATCTTATGCAAAAAAAATA
>JAUWCU010000136.1 GCA_030609135.1 Candidatus Stahliibacteriota bacterium
TTCGGAGTCTCGGGGATTGTGGATTTGGACGAGCCTAAAGGCTCTACTCCAGAAGAGGTTGAGATTGCTTCGTCACTTCGTTCCTCGCAATGACGGGAAGGTGGCAAAAGACGAAGTTGGGAAGTTATGAGGATTGGAAGATGAGAGATTCCGGCGGAGAGAGTAAATGGAGTGCAACGGCTGGTCCTGAACTTGATTCAGGATGCATGCAGTAGCCCCGACAGAACGGGATTTTCGTTACACTCCAACAAGCTACTGCACTCCTAGCCAATCCCCCTGGGATTCAAATCTGTGTCTATCTGTCTTCAGCAAAGCGTGTCTCCAGTCCGCCATAGGCGGATGTGTCTTCAATGAAATGTGCACGAAATATGCCTTAATCTCCGATTGAGCTGCAGATTTCAGTGTATCGAACAAATGTGAGATGTCTCCAGTTCGTCAAAGACGAACGTGTCTTCAACAGAATGTGTTCTCCGTTACTCCGAAACTCCGTTACTCCATTACTCCCCTACTCCTTTTCACGGTCTGCCAATGCCGTAGTAGGTAAAACCCATTTCGCGTAGTGTTTTGGGATTATATATATTGCGACCGTCAAAAATCACTGGCGTCTTCATCTTCTTTTTGATCAATTCGAAATCAGGCGTTCGAAACTCATTCCATTCAGTCAAAAGCACGAGAGCATCAGCATTCTCAAGAACAGCATAACAATCGTCCGCATACTCGATAGTATCATTAAAAATCGTTTTCGCAGTTGCATTCGCCTTTGGATCATGCGCTGAAACAGTAGCACCGTCTCCGAGTAGATTATTAATGATCGTGATAGCCGGCGCATCGCGCATATCATCAGTTCTTGGCTTAAAAGCCAATCCCCAAACAGCAATTTTCCTATTTTTCAATGATTTGAAGTGCCTGGAGATCTTTTTGTAAAACACCTTTCTCTGCTCCTGATTGACTATATCGACACTTTCGATTATTTTTGGACGGTACTCGTTCTCGCGCGATAGATGCAATAGTGCCTTTACATCCTTGGGAAAACAGGAACCACCATAGCCAATACCCGGAAATATGAACGAATAACCGATCCTGCGGTCTGAGCCTATGCCCTTGCGCACCATTTCAATATCAGCACCCACGCGATCACAGATATTCGAGATTTCATTCATAAAGGATATTTTGGTAGCTAACATTGCATTGGCTGCATACTTGGTCATTTCGGCACTACGTATGTCCATAAAAATAATAGGATTCTCAGTACGGACAAACGGTTTGTGCAGTTCAGACATTATCTCAGCACTTTGCGGGTCTGAAGAACCAACGATCACTCGATCCGGTTTCATAAAGTCATTTACTGCATTGCCTTGCTTGAGGAATTCAGGAATAAAAAGGACCTGAAAATCTACTTTTGTGTGATCCTTAATGATTTGAAAAACCTTATCCGTAGTACCGACCGGCACCGTGCTCTTAACAACGATCATCTTATACTCTTTCATCACTCTTGCGATTGACTGCGCGACCTTGAAAACCATACTGATATCTGCAGAGCCATCCGGTTGGGATGGCGTGCCAACCGCGATAAGGATAATTGAAGAGTTGCTGACTGCATCACTGATGTCTGTTGTGAAGCTAAGTCTCCCCTCTTTAAAATTACGCTGAACCAGTTCATCAAGCCCCGGTTCAAAAAAAGGTGCTTTGCCTTGTTCAAGAGTCTTTATCTTTTTCTTATCTTTATCCATACAAATCACATGGTTGCCGGTTTCTGCAAAACAGGCACCAGTGACAAGACCAACATAACCAACACCGATAACTGATAGTTTCATTGTATAATATCCTTTATTGTTGTTGCAATTCCATAGAAATTCCGATCATAACTAACAGGAAAGGCGGGATGGAAAGGAACTGCGCTGTAGTTGTTTGATTTATCGCCGCTTCGTATTATAATTCTATAAATAGGACTGCGGGATTTATCAAACATTGCCCGATGAATCGGGCGACTACAATTTTCTCAATTACTCAATAACCCAATTACTTAATAACTGCTTTACCCAGTTACTTAATAACTGAACATCATATGTTCGCCTTTACAGCTGATGGAGTGCAACGGCTTGCCGTTGCATGCAGTAGCAAGCTACTGCACTCCGCAGTCATAAGCGTAGAGAGTAAGGAGTAGAGCGTCCCGGTGAATATATGAAACGGTGACTGGGAGACATGAAGACAAGAATCAAGCTCCAAGAACCAAATCCCAAATAACTCAATCTTTCATAACGACGAAGTCTTCTCGACAAGCTCGCCTGTCTCGAACAAGGTGAGAGGAAGAGTAAAAAGGTCGAATAACAGCTCCTTCATTTTACTCTTCCAAGATTACGAAGTCGACCCGGCGGTTTTTTGCCCGACCGGCTTCAGTGGCGTTGTCGGCAATTGGTTTGGTTTTACCATAGCCAATGGGTATCATGCGCACCGGCTCAATCATATGGACGTCGATAAGATATTCACGCACTGCCTCTGCCCTTTTCTGAGATAACTTGAGATTTGCCTCATCAGCACCTATGCTGTCGGTATGCCCCTGGATTTCGACCTCGATTTCAGGGTGATTGGTTAAAATAGCGGCAGCCTCGTCAAGTACTGGACTGGATTCGGGCTTGATTACAGCCTTGCCGAATTCGAATTCGATACCCTCTAAGGTAATCACAGTACCGGCTTTGAGCATACGCATCATGATATCTACGGTCTCATCCGAAAGCACCATAACATCAATATGAGACGTCACATAGTTTAAAGCCTTAAATTTCATCAGATATCTCTTTGGTTCGAGATCTTCGAAAGTGAAATGTCCGGATGCATCAGAAGCCGCAGTCAGCCCAAGATCAGCGATTAAAACATCGACGACAATCGGCTCACTGGAAATGTAATCCACGACCATACCATAGATCTTGCCTTTAGCCATCTGCATTTGTTTCATGACAACATTGAATTCGTTCGACTTACCGGCATCTGCGCTTGCCGAAAAATTCTTGCCCTCATAACCGCCTTTGGTAACGACAATGTTATATGTACCGGGAACGAGATCATCGAGAATAAAATATCCAGCCGTATTAGTAAAGGTTATGTATTCGTTGTCTCCGGCGATCGTAACCTGTGCCGAATTAATCGGCTCTAATGTCTCATTTGTGATGAAGCCGTAAATCGAACCGACCTCACTAAGACCCCTGGTCTTCATTAAAGGAGTACTGCATCCGGTAAGGAGCAGTACGGCTAATATAATAACAAAAGTACTTTTCATAAATTAATCTCCTTGGTCAATGGTCATTTGGTCAATGGTCAATGGTTTACAAAGTAAACCTTTGTACCTGAGAACGTTTCGACCGTTTAGAACGTTAATATCGTTATTTCCGTTTAGACCGTTTTTATTGTTTTTTAGCCATTTCACGAGCCTGAAGGTTCTACTCCATCCTGAAACGGTGAAACGGTGCTAAAGAGAGGGGACGAAGTTGGGAAGTTTTGAAGTTATGAGGATCGGAAGGGAATACAAACGAGAACGCTAACCCTGTAGTTGTCCAATTCATTGGACTGCCCGATGAATCACCTGTCTGCCTCAGGCAGAGGCGACTACATACTGTGCTGCTCAATAAATTGAGCGACTACACAAAAAGAACTGAATAGACAGTATTGGAGTAACGGAGTTTCGGAGTAACGGAGAATGGGAGAAATGGCACTGCCGTGCGGTAAAGGTGCTTTCAGCACGGTAATGGGTCCTTCGGACGGTTATGAGTTCTCCGAACGGGAACAAACAGTATGAAGGAAGAACAGAATTATGTAACGGAGTTTCGGAGTAACGGAGTAGTTGTCTGATTTATCCCGCTTCGTATGATAATACGATAAATAGGATTGCGGGATTTATCAGACAATGCCCAATGAATTGGGCGACTACAATTGAATATGAAACGGGGAATGGGAGAAACGGTGAAACGGAGATAAAGATGAACTTAAGAAGCTAAGACGTTCAGAAGTTCTGAATCTCGTAACCTCAAAACTTCAAAATCACGTTTGCAACTGTAGTCGCCCTTCATTTTTAGGCATTTAGGTATTTGTCTATTGTGGGAGCGGGCTTCTGCCCGCGATTTTCGAGCCTGGAAAGGCTCTCCCACAAGCTATTCTTATTTTAGAAATTTAGGTATTTAGGCATTTGCTTATCTCTAACCGGGGTTTTACTTCTTACTTCCTACTTCTTACTTCTCACTTCTTGTTTCTTCTAACGGGGGGTTGACATTTTGTTCAGATTTATTACAATATACATAGATATGAGAATGGCTATGTTTTATTTCTTTATAGTTTTAATATTTATTAGTAGTAGTGGATATGCTGAGACAATATACGAGATACCGATCAATGAATTAGATTACACTGTAGAAACAATAGACGGTTTTGCACGCTTGAGAATGTCAGGCGCGTTTACACCTTTTGCACCAGGGGCACCAGAATTACCCGCGGTTGCGTTTACTTATCTTCTACCTCAAAAGAAGAAGTTGAAACAAGTGGAGATTATTGAAGCGCAATGGGAAAAGATCCCTGGTAGTTTCTACATATATCCAAAACAGCACGAAATCGTAATCTCTGACGAGCGTCAGTTCGCAGGTCCAGAAAAATCAATATACAACGCTGATAATGTCTTTCCACCAAAGGTAATCATCAGCGTGCATTCTGGAAATGCCCGAGGCTATCAGCTCGGTCAAATTGGTATTGTCCCATTTCGCTATTTTCCTAAATCAAGAGAACTCCATAGACTCAAGAAACTCATTATTTCCTGCGAACTTGAGGATTGTGAGTCAGGTGTCTCACCAACCCGGCAAACCAGGTTAGCTCAAGAAGCGGCTGAGCAGTTCCTATCACAGGTTGTAATTAACCGTTGGTCGATCCGTGATTTGGATAAAAACCCACGATATTATATACAAGACAATCCGAACGATTTATCGCCCACTGATTTACCTTCATTACTCGGTCCACCAGTTGATCTGCTTATTATCACGACGAATACCCAATTTGACGGATATACTGAGCTGGCTTGTTTCAAAAAAATCATGGGGTATAATACCGCAGTTAGAACCGTTACCTGGGTGCGTCAACATTATACCGGGGTTGATGATGCAGAGAGAATCAGAAAATTCATTATTGATGCCGTGGCAAATTGGGGTGTTCTCTATGTTCTTATGGGAGGAGATGTTCCGGATATCCCGACACGCTGGGTATGGATTGCTCCGCTATATAGTCAGTGGCCTGTACATATTGTAACGGATCATTACTATGCTGACCTTGATGGAAATTGGAATGGAGATGGTGACGAGAAATACGGTGAAGTTGATGACTCATTAGATTTGTTCCCTGATGTCTTTGTCGGTCGGTTGCCCACAACAAATAATATTCAGGTCAGGGATTATATCGATAAACTCAGAGCTTATTTGTTTCCGGACAGTACTGATTATCAGACAAAGGCGCTCTTCTTTACGTCGGATTTTGATGTGAGTAATGATGCATATGAAATGGCGCTCAGGTTGAGCGATCACTTACCCCCTTACTTTACAAAATCTTTTATCAATGAAAGACCACGTGCCGAACTGAAAGATTCGATCCATTCAGGATTTGGTTTAGTATTTGGTTTGGGCCATGGCGATATAAATAATATAAGGGTCAAAAATAACCCACGGGAGAACGCGACGAATTATTTTTTCGACTCACTTGCCAATACAGATTACTATGCACTGATGCAGGTAATAACCTGCTATACCAATACATTTCAAGCAGATTGTTTAAGCAAACATTGGCTGCTCAATCCGCAGGGCGGTGGTATTGCCTATATTGGACCAACGAGTTTTAGTGAGGCTTATCTTCATGAAGAATACACTGCTGTATTAATCGACTCCTTTTTTGTATGTCCTGTAGCTGCTGCCCTTGCTAAGTCAAAAATGCCGTATGTATCCCAAGCCCAATGGGATAATTGGTATCGTCTTTACCAGTTCTCAATTTTGCTTCTGGGCGACCCGACACTCACACTCTGGGATAGTATACCGTTATTCTATGACAGTGTAAGTTTCAGCCCAGACACCATTTGTGTTGGTATTGATTCAGTGAGTGTCAGTATTGTGCCAGATATGGCTTTTGATGTAGTTTTTTATAAGGCGGGGGAGTGTTTTGTGCGTGAGTCAGCCAGTGGTGGGGTATTGACAGTTGGGGTGCGGACTGAGTCTGCGGGTTATCTAAAGTATGCGGTAATGGCTAAAGGTTATATTATGCATATTGATTCGGTTTGTGTGGTGCCGGTTGAGCCGTATGTAGTGTTTAGTAATTGTGTGGTCGTGGACACGTTAGGTAATTCAGATGGTGTTGTCAATCCGGGTGAGGGTGTGTATTTGGATTTAGGG